>JAYTNY010000250.1:0-4934 GCA_043748055.1 Roseobacter sp. | reverse complement strand
GGCGATTAGCTTTGGCACGGTCATTGCCACTACGACAAACGGCACCGCCCAATGGATGACGGCCAGCAGGCTTAACAACGAAACCAATGCCAGCACCTGCGCGATGGCATCGAATGATTGCGCTGTGACCTGGGCGACGCGAAACACTTGAGTGCGGGCCACGCTCAGTTGATCGTAGAACTCGGCGCTGTCGAAGCAAGCCGGGTCCATACCAGCGGCTTTTTGAATTACGCGGATGCTGGCGTGATACATCGTCTGCTCAGCAAGCAGCGGGCGCAGGCTTTGCGAGAGTGATTCCGCCACCTGCCCAATGGCCCAAATGAGGATGAAGGCGATGACCGGCGGCAATAACACCATTAACGACGTAGCAGTGCCAGACGCGAGTGATGCGGCGATGCTGTCAATCAACAGCTTGGCGATCCAGGCTTGCAAAGGCACTGCCAATGCGGTCATCAACGACGCGGCGAGTACGCCGACAGCCAAACCTGGGCTGGCCTCAAACGTCAGCTTGATGGCGCGGCTGTATGCGCGAATGATTTGTTTGGCGTTGGGCTTGGGCGGGGTGGGCTTGGTCATGAATAGCTCCTTAACTCCTTACAAGAGCATCCTGAGCGCAGCGCGCTTAGGGTTTGCGTGGAACTCTCGAAAGAAAATGCGCGCTCGGCGCTGCGCCGCGTCGAAGGATGCGGCCATGGTGGAGCTTCGCTGGCCTAGCTCGGCATAGTTCGCATCCTTCGGCTGCGCTCAGGATGCTTTGCGATGAGTTAGAAAGCTAACCCTTTACCGCCCCTTCCGTCATCGCCTGGAAGAATGTTTTGCGGGTGAACAGGAACAGAATGATGACCGGTGCAGCAATCAGAATGCAAGCCGCTGAAATGACTTGATAGTTGATGATGTTGGCGCTCAAAAAATCGTACATGCCAAACATGGCAGGGCGGAAGTCTCGCTTGGCAATGAGCAAGTAGCCCACTAAAAATTCGTTCCACACGTTCACAAAGCACAGCACGGCAGCGGCCATCAACCCTGGCACCGCCAGCGGCGCGACGATGAGGAAGAGCGACTGAATGGGCGTGCAGCCATCGATGAACGAGGCTTCTTCCAGCTCACGGGGGATGGCATCGAAGAAGCTCTTGACGATCCAAATGCTGAAGGGCAGGTTGAAGCCGGTGTAGACCACGAGCATAAACATGCGCTCGTCGTAGCCGGGCAGGCCCGCTTTGCGCAGGTCTACGGCCATTTGGTACAGCGCCAACAAGTTTGTTAGCAAGGGGATGCCGGTGATGGCGAGAATCGCGATCATCAAAAATTGGCGACCTCGAAAGCGGTAACGCGAAAAGGCATAGCCCGCCATCCCCGAAAGCAGAAAGACGACAAGGGCCGAGCCGAAGGCATACATAAGCGTGTTGGGCAAGTAGGTGCTGAACATGCGCCCGGTGAGCTTGAAGCCGAGCAGCGCGCTGGCATCGGCTTTGGGCGCAATCACGCGTTCGTAGCCTTCTAACGCAAAGCGGCAAGCGTTGGGGTCGAAACTGCGCTCGGGCGTATCGCACGGGAAGAACACGGGCGGCTTGCGCAACACATCTTGCTCACGCTTAAAGCTGACCGACAGCGTGACGATGATGGGGGTAAGCATGAGCGCAAGAATCAGAATGATCGCGCCGTTGATCAGATAAAACTGAATCTTTTTTTGTGCGGCGTAGTTGGGCAGAGAGTTTGAGTTGGAGTTGGAGTTTATGGCTTTTTGCATCAGGCGTTTTGCTCCTGCGTTTGGGTGCGCGAGATGCGCAATATGCCGGTGATGAGGATTAAGTTGACGACGGCGATAAAAACGGAGAGCGCAGCAGCGCGGCCAAACTCCAGGCGGCCAAAGCCGATTTGGTAGAGCAGATAACTAAGCACTTCGGTGGCGGTGCCGGGGCCGCCCCGCGTAAGGCTAAAGACCATGCCCACGCCGTTCATACCGCCCAGCACCAGGTTGAACATGGCGACGATGAGCGTGGGCAAGATGAGCGGCAAGGTGATGAAGCGCAACGACTGTGGGCCATTTGCGCCATCGATGCGCGCGCTTTCTACCACCTCACGCGGCACAGTTTGCAGCGCAGCCAAAATGAGCAGGGTAATAAAGGGCAAGGCCCGCCAGGCCGAGGCAATGATGAGATAGATCATGGCCGGTGCGGGTGGGAAGGGGAAGCCGGGGATGAGTTGGGGCGGTGGCGGGTCGGACCCAATCGAAATGCCATTGGGCGGGAACAGCGTGGGGTTAGAAAGCAGCGGCGAGAACGTGCCATAGCCCGGCACCACCAGCAGGCCCCAAATTAATCCGGCAATAATGTCGGCGATGACCCATGGAACAAACAGCAGCGTGAGATACACGCCGGAGAGTCTCATCTTGCGGTTTAGCAACAGCGCGATGCCAAACGACACCATCATGGTGAAGAGGATGTAGCCGACCAGAAAAACCACGGTGTGGCCGAGGCTCTCTTTGAAGGCGGCGCTATCCAGAATGCGCTCAAAATTGCGCAGACCCACAAACTTGTTTACACCCGCCTGCTTGTCTTGAAAAGCCAGCCAGATGGAATAAAAGCCGGGGTAAAACTGGATGGCCCCCAGCACCAACAGCGTGGGCAGCAGCAGCCAGAACGGCAGTGTGTTGGAGAAAAAGCCGCCTTGTTTGATGCGGCGCGATGCAGGTTTTGTTGTTGGAGCTACAGATGTTGCCATAGTGGATTAGGTTTCATACAAAAGCAGGGGCGCTGCATGCAGCCGTGGCACACAACGCCCCTGCGAACGCCAGAGGCAAATAAACTATTTGAAGAAGCCTACTATAGAACGATAAGCCTTTATGCGCTATCGTCCCAATTCTTTCCACTCACTACGTCTGCCCGCAAGGGCACGCTCATGCTATAAGCACCTTCCATCTCGTGCTTTACCAGCTTGCTCACGGCCTCTAGCTCGCCGGTTGGGCAATCGAACACCAACTCGTCGTGTACTTGCAGCGTCATCTTGGCCGCATAGCCGCCCTCGCGCAGCGCCGCGTGAATGCGAATCATGGCAATCTTCATGATGTCTGCCGCGCTGCCTTGCACCGGGTGGTTAATCGCCTCGCGCTCGGCGCGGCGCTTCATCATCTCGGCGGCGCCGCTGCCCGTGCGCAACTCTGGGAAGTAGCGCCTGCGGCCCAACACAGTTTCCACAAAGCCCTGCTCGGCGGCAATCAGCTTGGTGTTGTCCAGCCAGGCCTTCACTTTGGGGAAGCGCTCAAAATACTTGTTAATAAATGCGCGCGCTTCGTCCATGCTCATGCCGGTGTTTTGCGCCAGCGCAAACGGCCCCATGCCATAGGCAATGCCAAAGTTAATGCGCTTGGCGTTGCTGCGCTGCATGGCGTTTACGTCTTGCAGGGGCGTGTCGTAGATGGCCGCTGCGGTAGTGGCGTGAATATCCTCACCGCGTTCAAACGCGCTGCGCATCGATTCGTCGTCGGCCATGTGCGCCAGAATCCGCAACTCCACCTGCGAATAATCCGCGCTGATTAAGCGGTTGCCCTTGCGCGCAATAAAGGCCTTGCGCACGCGACGGCCCATCTCGCTTTTAATCGGGATGTTCTGCAAGTTCGGGTTGCTGGATGACATGCGCCCCGTTACCGCGCCCGCCTGGTTAAAGTCGGTATGCACGCGGCCCGTGTTGGGGTTAATCAATTGCGGCAGCGCATCTACATACGTGCCCTTTAGTTTGGAAAGCTCGCGGTGTTCGATGATCGGCGGAATCACCGCGTGCTTGTCCTTCAAATTCTCTAAAACTTCGATGTTGGTGCTAAGCCCGCCGCTCTGCGTTTTCCAACTGGCCTCGGCGGGCAGTTGCAATTTGCCAAACAGCAGTTCGCTTAACTGTTTAGGGCTGTTGATGTTGAACACGGTGCCCGCTTCGTTATAAATCGTCTTTTCTAACTCGCGCAGCCGCTCGGTAATCTGCACGCTCAGTTCGCCCAAATACGCCACGTCTAAAGCCACGCCACTAAATTCCATATCCAGCAGCACCGGAATCAGCGGCGTTTCCACATCATAGAAAAGCGCATCTTGCTTCTTGGCAATTAACTGCGGTTGCAGCAACTCCCACAGATGAATCGTCGCATCGGCATCCGCTGCCGCATAGGGTGCCACCGAAGCCACCGGCACCTCGCGCATCGTTATTTGCTTCTTGCCCTTGCCAATTAACTCGCTAATCTCTGTCATCTGCCAGCCCAGCAGCGTAAATGCCAAATTCTTGAGGCCCAACGATTGCCCACCGGGGTCAATCAAAAACTGCGCCAACATCGTATCCAGCACCGGCTTGTGAATCTCCACCCCCAAATTCTTCAACACACCCAAATCGAACTTGGCGTTGTGGCACACCAGTTGGCTCTGCTTGTTCTGCAACGCCTTCGCAATCGGCTCAAACTTTGCAGAAGCGGGATCAAGCGACCACGACGACGAAATATCTGTTGTCTGTTGTCTGTTGTCTGTCGTCTTCTCCGTCGGCAAATACCATCCCTCGCCCGCCTTCACGCTAAACGACATGCCTACCATCTCATCACGCATGGGGTCAGTCCCCGTCGTCTCGGTGTCAAACGCAATCAGGCTTGCCCCATTCAACGCCTTCAGCAATTCTTTGTAGGCCTCGTCGCTGTCCACCAGTCGCACCTGCGTCGGAACGCTGGGGTTGGAGATTGGGGATTGGGGATTAGGGATTAGGGATTCGGCCTTCACCTCATCTTCCCCAAATAGCCCCAATTGCCCCGTTCCTCCCTTTCTCCCTTTCCCCTTGTCTCCCTGTCCCCCTTTCTCCGCTTCTACACCCGCCCCACCCGCTGCCTGCGGAATGCGCTTGATCAAACTCTCAAACCGCAACTCTCTGAGTAACGAAAGCACGCGGTTGTAATCGGCCTCGGCCTTGCA
>JAYTNY010000249.1:0-2853 GCA_043748055.1 Roseobacter sp. | reverse complement strand
AACCAGGTTTTTTGAAAAAACCTGGTTTGTGAACACGGGAACGCGGACCGATCATTGAACCAGCGTAAGGGCCGAGGCCAGCATGCTGAGAATAATCATCGACACAATGATGATGCTGACGATGGTGAACACTTTGCTACGTGGTCGATTGGACTTCATCTTGGGTATGATTCTAACGCGCCCATGAATGCCTCAAACACACGTAATCACACTACTCATCCCACCCGCTTACTCATACGCTGTGGCAGTCTTGTCTTGCCCAATCTCATCGTCCGCGATCAATGCGTCTTGGTTCAAGAGGGCGTCATCGAAGAGATTGCCTCGCACCTGGATGCACCTGCCGATGCGCAGATCGTCGATGCCAGCGACGGCATCGTGATGCCGGGCTTTATTGACACGCATGTGCATGGCGCGATGGGTGCCGACACGATGGACGCCACGCCCGAAGCCCTACACACAATGGCGCGGTTTTATGCGCAACACGGCGTAACCGGTTTTTTGCCCACCACCATGACGGCGGCGCGTGAGGAGATTGACGCAGCGGTGGAGAACGTAGCGCGTTATCAGACCTCGCGGGTTTCGGAAACCCGCGAGGTCTTCGCGGCAGCACTCGGCGTTCACATTGAGGGGCCGTATGTGAACCCCAGACAGTGCGGCGCGCAACCGCCGCAATTTATGCGGCCCGCCGACCCTGCCGAATATAGCAAGTGGTTTGCTACAGGCGCGGTGAAGCTGATTACGCTTGCGCCGGAAATAGGTGAGGCGAGCTTAAAGTTGATCGAGTACGCCATCAACCAAAGCTGCGCGGTGGCCGTGGGCCACACCGATGCCACCTACGACCAAACCCAGCGCGCCTTTGCACTGGGCGCCAACCAGGCCACTCATACCTTTAACGCCATGCGCCCGCTGCGCCAACGCGAACCCGGTGTGGTGGGTGCGGTGCTGAACAACAAGGCTGCCTTCGCCCAACTCATTGCCGACAACTGGCATGTGCACCCCGCCACCATGAACGTGCTATATCAGTGCAAAGGCGCGGACAAAATCGCGGTGATTACCGATGCGATGGAAGCAACTGGCCTAGGCGACGGTGAATTTAAGCTGGGGGCACACCGCGTGTTGGTGCGCAACGGCAAAGCCAAGCTTAAAGATGGCACGCTGGCGGGTTCGCTGACAACGATGGATGTGTGCTTGCGCAACATCATCGCAGCCACGGGTTGTTCGCTGGCCGAGGCCTCGCGCATGTGCTCGCACACGCCCGCACAATCTATCGGGATGGAGCAGCGCAAAGGCCTGGTGGCGAAGGGTTACGATGCGGACTTGGTGATACTTGATTCGCAGCTTAATGTGACGAGAACAATTGTGCGTGGCAGAACCCCCGACCCCTAAAGGGGAGTCGTCGATCTTCGTGTCGAGTACATCTATTCGTTATAAATGATGATCAAGGAAACAGACTCAACGACTCCCCTGTAAGCGAAGCGCGGGGTCGGGGGTCTTAAGGAGAAGAAACTATGATGCCCATTGGCGATGACAACAGCGATATGCGAACCGTGCCGTATGTGACGTATGTCTTGATCGCAATCAACGTGATTGTGTTTGTGCTGCTGCAAGGCTTAGGAGCCAACGAAAAATTTACGTTGGCTTGGAGCACCGTGCCGCAAGAGATTGTGACGGGGCGAGATGTTGTTGAATGGAATGACGTTATCTTCACTGATGCGATAACGGGCGAACGTTATACCCCGCCTCGCTTGCAGCCCACGCCCATCTCGGTCTACCTCACCCTGCTTACCAGCATGTTTATGCACGGCAGCATTGCGCACATATTTGGCAATATGCTGTATTTATGGATCTTTGGCGACAACGTCGAAGACCGGCTGGGCCACTTGCGTTACCTCATCTTTTATTTGGTGTGCGGCGTGCTGGCTTCGCTGGCGCATGTTGTTAGCGAGGTGGTGCTGGGCGGCAGTTTGCTCATTCCCAGCCTCGGCGCATCAGGGGCCATCAGCGCTATCTTGGGCGCATATCTGCTGCTGTTCCCCAAGCGCCAGGTGCTGGTCATCATCATGAGTTTTGTGCGGCAATATGTGCCGGCCATTGTGGCGGTGGGCTTGTGGTTTGTGCTGCAACTGGTGCAAAGCAGCGGCATTTTGGGTGGCGGCGGTGGCGTGGCCTACGGCGCGCACATCGGCGGGTTCATCGCTGGGTTGGTGTTGATTAAGCTCTTTGCTATCGGCACGCGCCCAGCGTATGCGCGCTGAAAGCAAATTCACAACCAACACGCCACCCATTCGTATGCACTGATGGTCGCAAGGCTTCTCGCAGAGGGCACAAAGGAGCAGGGAGCGCAGAGAGGATTCATTTCTCTGCGGCCTCAGCTTCTCAGCGTTCTCCGCGAGAATGAACCTGTGTGACAACCTGTGTGACTCGGATAGTGAGTCTGAATTAAGGAGAAATCAATACAAATGGGAAACTTTTTGCTTCGTTGCATCGTAAATGGCGTCGCGTTGGTGCTTACCTCGCAATTGCTGCCGGGGATGGAAACCCGCGGCGGCATCGTCGGCGTGCTGGTCATCGGCTTAGTGTTCGGCATCATCAACGCCGTCATCCGGCCCATCGTCAAGTTCGTCAGCTTTCCGCTCATCATCGTTACGTTGGGCTTGTTTATTCTGGTCATCAACGGCCTCATGCTGTTGCTCACCAGTTCCCTCGCGCCCAGCTATTTGTTCGTCAGTGGTTTGGGCACGGCTATTCTGGGCGGCATCGTCATGGGCATCATCAATATGATCCTGGAAGCCATCACAGGCGTGAACGACCGCTAGGCAATCTCTTTTCGCGGAGGTACGAAGGAGCGGAGGG
>JAYTNY010000248.1:0-27529 GCA_043748055.1 Roseobacter sp. | reverse complement strand
GAGGTGGTGAAGATGAGCGCGAGCAACAACTCGTTCCAAGCCCCGGTAAAGGTGAACACGCTGACGGCCACCAAGCCCGGCGCGATGATCGGCATGAGGATGCGAAACAGGGCTTGCAGGCGGGTCGCGCCGTCCACCATCGCCTGTTCCTCCAAATCAAACGGCACCTGGCGGAAGAACCCCATCAACAGCCACGTGCTGAGTGGGGCGGCAAAGGTGAGGTAGACGAACACCAACCCGCGCAGCGTGTTGCCCAGTTGCAAGCGATTAATTATGACGGCCAGCGGGATAAACAACAGCGACGACGGGGTGAGATACGAGAACAAAATCAAGCGCCCCATCCAGGTGCGCCCGCGATACTTGAGCCGCACCAAGCTATACGCCGCCAGGCTGCTGATAAACACCGAGAACACGGTGGACAACATGGCGACGACAAAGCTGTTGCGGATGTTGGTCAGAAAATCCCACTCCTCGAACAGTTGCACATAGCTGTTCAGCGTGGGCCGCAGCGGCAACAGCGACGGGTCTCGGTAAATATCGCGCGGCAGCTTAATCGAAACGCTGACCATGTAGTAGATGGGAAACAAGATAAACAACGCGATGAGCAGCAGCGCCGCGTAGCAAAAGAGCTTTTGGGCGGGGGAGAGTTTGGTGAGCATGTAGGGATTAGGGATGGGTGAATAGTGATTGGTGATTCGCTTAATCACCAATCACCAATCACCCATCACCATTCACTCCTGTCCTCGCTCCAACAACTTCACCCCTACCAAAGCCAGCATGGTGAAGACGGGCAGCATGGCAACCGAGACTGCGCTGGCCTCGCCGATGCGCAGGGTTTGCAGGCCGAAGTAAGCCAGCACCGGGAAGGTCATCGTCGCGTCGCTGGGGCCGCCTTGCGTTAATAGCCACACGTTTTCAAAGCCATTCGTTGTCCAAATGGTGCTGAGCAGGACGACGACCAGCACCACATGCCGAATGCCGGGTACGGTGATGTTGAGAAAGCGCTGCCATGCGCTGGCGCCATCAATCGCGGCAGCCTCGTATAGCTCTTGTGGCACGGCTTGCAGCGCCGCCAAAAACGAGATGACCCAAAACGGAAAGCCGCGCCAAAACGTCGCCAGAATCACGCTGGGCATTGCTAGGTCTTTGCTCAGAAAGTCGATGTTGTTAAAGCCCAGGCCGACTGCAATGATGTTGAACGCGCCCCCTTGCGGCGCATACAACAGTTGCCATGTCAGATACGCCACAAACGAGGGCATGGCCCAGGGCAGCAGAATCAAGCCGCGCCAAAACTGGCGCAGCCGAATGCCCTGGTTCAACAACAGCGCAATGCCCAACCCAAAGACCAGCTTGAGGGCCTGCACACTGCCGACCAACACAATGGTGTTGACGATGGTCTTCCGAAAGCTGGGCAGCCCGGCCAGGTAGCGAAAGTTCGCCAACCCCACAAACTCGCCCACCTTGCCAATCTCGCGGTCGGTAAAGCTAATCCAAACTGCAAACACAAACGGATAGAACACCAACGCCAGCAGACACAGCGCCACTGGCGCGACCAGCGCATACCCCAACACACTGGTGCGCACCCGCAGCGAGAGGCGGCTGAGGGGAGGGGAGGGAGCGAGGGACTTTGCCATCGAGGGGTTGGTGAATAGTGATTAGGGATTGGTGAATAGCTCGCGAATCACTAATCCCTAATCACCGACCCCCATTCACTACTTGTACTTGTCGTAAATCGCCTGACACGCGCCCTGCGTTTCTTTCACGGCGTCATCAATGCTGTTGTTGTCCACCACGATGCGTTGAATCATCTTCGGCACCAGAAAATTGGAACTGAATTCGGCCTTGGCCGGGTTGTCTACATCGGGGAAGCTGGGTGGGGTGCCGTTCTGAGCCACATCCAACAAGCCCATATGCACCACGCTTTCTTTGAACACCGGCGCGTCAATCTGGTCTTTTAGCACCGGCCCATAAATCGCGTTCATGTAGTAATCGGCCATGAACTGTTTGTCGGCCAGATACATCAACAGGTCTTTGGCTTGCTCCTTAAAGCGGCTGGTGCTGGGGATGGCGCGCACGTTGGGGCCGTAGGGCTGCAGCTTCATCTTAGGCCCGGCGGGCATGCCAGAGTATTTGCTGGCCTTTAGCAATTCGGGGTCGTTGGCTTTCAAGTTGAGGTAGACGCTGCCGGGGTTAGCAATAAAACCAGCCTGACCGGCTTGATAGGCTTTGTTATCACCCGCGCCATCCCAGGTGGTCGCGCCCGGTGGGAACAAGCCCGCCTTGTAGCGACCCGTAATCCATTCCAAGAACGCGCGCGTCTCGGCGCTGTCAATCGTGCATTTCTTGCCCGCGTCGTCGGCGATGCGCCCGCCCCAGGTTTGCAGCATCAGCTCGGTCAGGTTGCCATCGCCCACGTTGCTAAGCGCAAAGGCCATGCCATAAACTTTCGGTGGGGCATTAATTTTCTCGGCCATCTGGCCCAGCTCTTCCCACGTCTTAGGGCCATCGGCAAAGCCAGCCGCAGCCAGCAAGTCATCGCGTCGGTTGATGAGGTTGCCGCTGAGGCCAAACGGCACGCCATACACCTTGCCGCCATACTTGGCTGGGTCTACGGACTTGCCCGCCGAATCCAGCCAACCGCCATGCGCATCACCAATGGCCTTGAACGTGTCGTCCAAGCCCTCGAGTTGGCCGTTCTTGGAGAGCAGTTGCATCAGGCCCGTGCCCATGTCCAGTGCATCGGGCATGCTGCCCGCCTCGACCGCAGCGGCCACTTTCTGCTGCGTCTCGTTTTGGTTAATCATCACCACCTCAACCTCGATGCCCTTCTCCTTGCCCCACTGCTTGATGCGCGCTTCAATCATCTTGTTGGCGACATCGGAGAAAATAAGCCCACCCCAATAGGTGAACTTTTCGGAGAGCGGCGGCGCGGTGATCTTAGTTGGCACGGCTGTGGGCGCGGCTGCGGCTGGCTTGGTGGCCTCGGCGGCGGGTGCGGATGGCGCTGCTGCCGGGGGTGGGGCAGCGCAGGCTGCTAACAACGCTGTTAGCAACGGCAGCACCACAAAACGCGAACGAACGAATTGTGTATGAGATCGGTGTGACTTCATCCTGAAACCTCCTGGTGAACAAGGAAATTGGAAACCACACACCTGTGTTGGGGAGCAGGTGGACAAGGACATTGTTGGAAATTCACCGCCGATTGTCAAATGAAACTAAACACAAGTTTCTTATTGAGGAACGCTGTTTGGTTTCTCCGTGTTCAAATCTTCAAATCATCTATAACCCTATACTTCTCCACATGGATTCACGAGTCGCTTTTAACTTGTTCGGCCTCGATGTGTATTGGTATGGCATCATCCTGACCACCGGCATGATGGTTTCGGTTTATCTTGCCGCCATGGAGTTGGGGCGGCGCGGTTATGCGCGCTCCATTTTGTGGGATGGGGCCATTCTGGTGCTGGGCCTCTCGATTCTGGGCGGGCGCCTGTACCACGTCTTCTCCGAATACAACGATGGCACGCCCGGCTGGTCGTACTACCGCGTGCATCCGCTGGAGATTCTGGACATTCGCAGCGGTGGGCTGGGCGTGTTTGGCGGCATTGCGCTGGGCGCGGTGGGTTGCATCATTTTGGCCTATCGCCACAAAGTGCCCTACGGGGCGATGGCCGACAGCGTAGGCGTGGGCCTCATCATGGGCCAGGCCATTGGCCGCTGGGGCAACTACGCCAACCAGGAACTCTATGGCCCGCCGACGACTTTGCCGTGGGGTATGCAAATTCAAGAGTGGGCGCGCACTGGCATCTATCGCGATTTGCAGACCTATCCCATCGAGACTACATTCTTCCACCCGTCGTTTCTCTATGAATCGCTGTGGTGTTTTCTGGGCTTCTTGTTGTTATTGTGGGCCGAGCGCAAGTTTGCCGCGTGGATGAAGCATGGCGATCTATTCGCGGTCTATCTCATCTTCTACGGCGTCGGTCGCGCCGCGTTGGAATCCACCGTGCGTTTAGATGCGCTGACTTATGGGGGTGCCATCCCCACAGCGGTTCTATTCGGGCTGGGCTTCATCGCGTTAGGTGTCGTCATCCTGCTGCTCAACCACGTCTTACTGAATAGAAAGTCAAAGCCGCAAGGCCCAACGCTGCAAGGCGCATCGTAGCAACACAAAACCTCACAGGTTGGCCCGCGAAGCCTATGTCACTCAAGACTCTATGGGCCAACCTTGTATGCTGTGAGGTTTAGCTTAGAGCCTATCCCAATTGGTTATCAGGGACGACATCCCTACAAGGGATGTCGTCCCTATTGAGATAGGTTCTTAGTACGCAGGCGTGCTATTCCACCAAAATTTCTTCGGGCCGCATGGTCAGCAACCCAAACTTCTGGCACTTCAGCGAAGCCGCCCTCGTCGCAAACCGCGTGATGCGCTCTAACGGCCAGCCCTGCAGCAAGCCATACATCGCCGCCGCAGAAAACGTTGCGCCCGCGCCCTGTGCATCCATCACGTTGATGTCCATCGCGGGCACATCCACTGCCGTTTGCCCCTGCAAGGCCAGCGCGCCAAATTTGCCGCGTGTCACAAATGCCATTTGTGCACCCGCATTGCACAATGCTCTTGCCAACGCGCGTGGGTCTTCGGTTTTGCTGGCTTGGCTTGCCGAGTCGTTGATGGCACTCTGCACATACGTCGCCTGCGACACCAGATCAAAATACTTATCGGGCTGGCGCAGCGAATATTCGACGTTGAGGTAGACCGGCACATTGTGCGCGTGCGCCATCGCCACCGCATCGCGGGCGGGCTGGCCCACATACCAATCCACATACAGCAGGCTGGCGTGCTGGATGGGGCTGAGATCGGCCTCGCTAAGCGTGTCCCACACCGTCGTGTTGTCCACAAAAAACGTGCGCGTGCCTGCGCGGTCAATCACATCCACTTCTTCGGGGGTGCGCACATCGCGCCGCAGCGCAAAGTGCGCGTGCACGCCTTCGCCGGTTAGTTGCTCCATCGCCCGCTGGCCCACAATGTCATCGCCCAGCGCATTCGCAATCAAGTGCGCCTGCACGCCCCAGCGGGCCAGCGTACGGGCGGCCATGGCGCAATCCGCGCCAATAAACGGGTGCTTGGCCGAGACATACGCGCCGCTGTTGGCCTCCGGGTATTTCTCCACGGCAAACACCAGGCCGGGGCTGACGTAGCCGAAACAAGTGACAGATTTTTGGGAAGCCATATTTCCTGAGTATGAAAATTAAAACGAGGGCGCAGAATTCTGCGCCCTCGTTTTTATAAATGCCCGCTCATGGACTTGAACCAAGGACCTCTGCGATGTGAACGCAGCGCTCTAACCAACTGAGCTAAGCGGGCTTGAAGTAATCACCCTTGTGATGAGGCCGTTTGCCTTTGCCACGATTTAATGCGCCAAACGTGTCCGTCAAGCTGTGGCAATTTGGACAAATCAGCCTCAGATTTTCTGGACGACAATTTGCAACATCTCCATCAACGTGGTCTATTGTAAGCGGAACTTTCCCGGTCAGCAGATGTCGTTTCGACCAGCCGCACAATGAACACGCATCCCCATAGGTTTCTCGCATCCATCTACGCAAGTTATCCGACACGGCGTAAAAGTTCCCTTTAAGACCTGTTTCTTGTCCTGCTAACCACCTCTCAATGTAACTTCGATACTGGTATTCAGCTTGGCAGCGATTGTTGCAAAACTTGTCAACGTGTCGCTTTACCTCTTTGCCACATGCCAAGCAACATCTGCATGGCTTCTTTGGATTAGGCATTGCTGTTTACCTACTTATGAGATTATAAACGAAGCACTTTCTTAATCAACCCTATTTTTATTTTGTCTTCACCGCCATCAAAACCCCCGTCGCAAAATCTGTCATCTGCGTCACCACAAAGTCAGGCCGCTGAGTCAATATCTCGATGAGTTTCAGCGCCGGTTCCAGGTATTCGTCGGTGCCATCAGTCTTGCGGCGCATGTCGTCTACAACATACAGGCCACCTACATTCAATGCGCGCAAAGCGTCATCCAGATGGGCGTATTTGCCCTCGGGCGAGTCGGCAAAAATGAGATCGAACCAATTGCTCGGCGCCTCCTCCAGCCACACGCCCGCATCGCGCACCACAAAGCGAATGCGTTTGTCGCTGCCCAAATGGCCTTGCGCAATCTGGCTGTTGCGGGCGTTGGCGTCTATCGTCGTCAACGTGGATTGGGCATGCAACCCGCTTTGCAACCAACACGTGCCAAAGCCCAGACCGGTGCCAATCTCCAACACCCGCCCACGTGGCTTGCTGGCCGCCAACGCAGCCAACAAGCTACCGGTTTGCGATTCAGACGAATAGGGAAAGCCGAGGCGCTCGGCATCAGCCAGAATTGCGTTAAGAATTTCGGGCGGAGGGGTCATCGTTTTTATCAGCATGAGCCGCGATCACAAACCAGGTTTTTTGCAAAAAACCTGGTTTGTGATCGCTTGCCTATTACGCCCAAACTTGGCTTACCGACGTAATCGCTTGCCCGGTCGCCGCCGCCTGATCCATCAACAAATTCAGATAATGATCCTGCGAGGCCTCGGCCAGCGAATAGAACGATGGGCCACCGTTCACATACTCGCTCATCTTTTGCAGGCAGGTCGCCACGGCAATTTCATCATCGCTGAGCCGCGCAGGCGCAAACGGATTCTGATAAACCCAACTCTCGCCCAGCAAATACCCGCGATGATGCCAGCCCTCCAAGTTGCCGCTGTAGCCCGTGTCGTGCCGTTGCAGCGTTTGCCAAATGGGCGTGCGAAAGTCTTGCAAATGGCGCACGGCCTCGCCCTCCATCTCACCGCGTTCCCCGCGCACTAACAGCCGGTTACCCCGCACATACGAGAAATACTGCGCGCCGGTGAACTCGAACACACCTAGCTTGCCATTCTCAAAATCAAAGTGCGCCAGGAGTTGGGTGTCGTCCACAATCTTCTCCTCGCTGGGTAAGCCTGCGCGACCGGGGCCTTGAACCAACGGTGACACAAAGCGCCTCGCCGTAATCGTCGCGTTCTCGTACCCAATCCCCAAAAACCGCCGCATGAGCACGATGCCGTGATAGCCGTGCGCGATAGACACATGGGCTTGCGAGATGTGGCCCAACTTGCCCGATGCGATGACGTTGAGCCGCGCCGCGTGTAACGGCTGAAACGGATACTGTTCGGCGATTTGCACTTTGGCAGCAGGGCCGAGCTTGTGCCACAGCGCCACCAGTGCGTCCACCGTGGGCGCGGGCGGGGTCTCGCTCAGCACCGGCAGGCCGTGCGCAATGCACGCGGCCATCATGTCGGGGTTTACGGGCCACGGCACGCTGGTGATGGAGAACTGCGCGGCTTTGTTTTGCGCAAAAAATTCGTCTACCGTGGGCTGCGTCGGCACATGCCATTCGTCTTGTATCGCCCGCGCTTTGGCTTCATCGCGCACCAGCATGCCCGTTACGCGAAAGCGCTCCGGCAACTCTTGCGCAATCTTGAGGAAGAAGCGGGTGCGCCACCCGCCGCCGATGATGGCAAATTGAATTGGAGTCATTTTTATTTCCACCACGAAGACACAAAGCTCACAAAGATAAACACAAAGTTTTCTTCTTTGTGTTTCTTTGTGAGCTTTGTGTCTTCGTGGTTAAAGTTCTTACCGTCGCGCCACACTCAAGTCGCGTTCTTTGGGCAGGTTGAACCAGGCTTCATCGCATGCCGCTAACTCGTCCGCGTCCAAGCTCAAGCCCACGCCGCCCAGACTGTCGGTTAGCTGATCGGGCTTGCTGGCGCCGAGGATTGTGCTGGTGATGCCGGGGTGGCCCAGCACCCAGGCCAGCGCCACGTGCGTCAAGCTCTTGTTGCGCGCCGCAAAAAAATCACCCAAGCGATTGACTTCCTCGACGACCGCGTCGTTCCAGTAGCGCTTGCGATACAACTCGCCCGCATGTTTCAGGCCGAAGCGCGAGCCGGACTCGACCTGCGCCGTGCTCTTGTAGCGGTGCGTCAGCATGCCGCCTGCCAGCGGGTTGTAGGTGATGAGGCCGATGCCGTGTGCCAGACACGTCGGCACGATCTCGTCTTCGATCATCCGAAACAGCATGTTGTAGCGCGGCTGGTCGCATTCGATGCGGGCCAAATTAAATTTGTCGCTTAGCCACAGCATCTGCGTCATCTGCCAGGCCGGGAAGTTGCTGACGCCCATGTAACGCACCTTGCCACTGCGCACCAGATCATCGGCGGCACGCAGGCTTTCTTCGATTGGCGTGTCGGGGTCGGGCGCATGAAATTGATACAGGTCAATGTAATCCGTCTGCAACCGGCGCAAACTGTCCTCGCAGGCCTTGATGATGTGTTTGCGGCTCAGGCCCTCATCGTTAGGCAGCGGCCCCATCTTGCCTCGGCACTTGGTCGCCAGCACGATGCGTTCGCGGGCGTTGCGCGCCTTCAGCCAATTGCCGACGATGACTTCGGTGCTGCCGGTCTGGTGCAAATCGCCGCCCAGCGGGTAGGCATCGGCGGTGTCGAAGAAATTCACGCCCGCTGCATCCGCCACATCCATGATGGCAAACGAGGTTGGCTCGTCGGCCTGGTTGCCAAAGGTCATGGTGCCCAGGCAAATCTCACTCACCTTCAGGCCAGTGCGGCCCATTTGTTTGGTCTTCATGGGCGCATCTTAACCCCGTCACGAATATTTTGGACAGAATGAACAAAATCAACAAAATGATTCTGTTCATTCTGTCTGCAAAGAACGTAATGATTAGAGGACATTCAATTGCACCGCCACGGTATCGCCTTCCTCAAGCTGCTCTGCTTTTCGGACGATCAACTTGAGGGGCAAAATGTAGCCGCCATTTTTGGGGAACATCGATGTCTTCCACTCGGTGTTGCCGATTTTGGCCGTGACCGGGATCATGCCCCAGCCATAGGTAACAAGACTTGAGATGGCTTTGATGTCGTCGCACTGCTGCTCTGGGACGGTGACAAAGTGATGCGGGGCCGGGCCGCGCCAATACCAAATGTCGGCGGTGAATTCGAATGTCATGGCTAAAGTGTATCGAAACTTAAGCCATCAACCGTTCAAACTCATGCGCATGCTCTTCATAGTGCTCATAAATGCCGTGAATGAGCGGCGCAACGGGCTGACCAATCAGTGAAGCGATGCCGGCTGGGTCATACAAGTCTCCCTCAGATAGCTGTGACACACGGCGGAGCAACAGATCGCAGGTTGTCGTCAGCTCTCCCCAGATGTCCGAGAACTCGCGCGTTTGGTTATAGGCCAGAACTTTGTCGTTCATCTCATCGGCCCAGTGATTATTCGGCGGGATTTGATCGGACAGCGGCAGCGTGATCGCAGGCGGAGGTGTGCCGGGCGCAGGGGGTAACGTCACCAGCAACCACTGATCTCACCATGTGATATGACCTAGCACATCCTTGACAGATCGGCCTCCTGCCAATAACGGTGCTGTGAGTTGCGCAGGTGGCATCGTTGCCACCATCTGTATCACGCGCTGAATCGCTCGTTCGATGCGTGGAAAGAATTCCTGGATGGGTTGTTGCGTATTCATTTGGGTTTATCTGTTCAAGCGTTGAGCGCCCACATCAGGGAATCAGGCAATGTCGCGCGCCAGAATTCAACGAGTGCCTGTCCTCCAAAATTTTGATAATTCTTCTCGAGACGCGCAATACGTGGGCTAACGAAACCGATTGGACGTGGAATCATGTTCGAAATTATCGTCCTTGTGACAATTGCTTTCTAGCCGTCACCGAAAACGGGTGCATTTTGCAAAAGGGGCAAGCTTTGTCTCGCAATCGATTTTCGTAGGGGCGCAGCACTGCTGCGCCCCTACCTACCATGGCCTTTCGCAAGGAGTGTGCCCCTAAATCAGAATGCACCCCTGAAAACTGATAGTTTGCTTAGGGAAAGTTGATTATTCTGCGACTAAATACTTAGAGATCGTTTGCAGAATGCTTGCTAAGCAATACGAATGCAAGCGTAACTCAAAAAGTTGCCGCGACGTTACCCAGTAGACAAAACTGCAATTATTGAGAGCGCCTTTGTCTAGATCAACTCAGTTGCGGCCCAGTCAATTCAGGAGAAGTGGCTCAATGCAACGTCAGTCTTCGCAACGTCAGTCTTCACGCCCCCTATCACGGTTCGCGCTCGTTCTCAGTTCTGTTGTGTGTATTGCCGGTCTGGCTATGCCTCACGTCGCCCATGCACATGGCGATCAGCCCCACACGCCGGATTCACCGGAAGCCACGCCCGATGTGGCTATCCCAATCTTGCCCGGCAGCGAATATCGGCTGTATTTGCCGATTGTGATTGCCGTGGGTGAGCATAGTGCGCCGATTGGGCCAGCAGAAACCGAAACGCCCACACCCGAGCCACCCACTCACGACACCCAAGACAGCCACGAAGTAAACGACTACGACCTGGCCGCGGCCGCCCGCAAACGCGATGAGCCGCCCTTCGTGCCAGACAACAGCGACATCCTGGCTCCCTCCGCTCTTGACAACGCCACGTTGGGCGAGTGGTCTGCGCCGACGACATGGCCCTTTGTCTACGCCACGGCGGCCTATTTGCCGGATGGCCGCATCGTGGGCTGGGGCGGCAACAATCCCACCTCGTTTAATGGCGGCACCAGCACCTACGCCGCCATTTGGGACCCCGCCACCAACCAGTTCACCTCCAAAAACCACAGCGATCACTCTATGTTCTGCGCCATCCCCACCATGCTGGAAGATGGGCGCGTGTTGGTGGCCGGTGGAGATGGCACCCGCGAACGCACCAGCATCTTTGATTACAAAACGAACAACTGGACGCGCATGGAGAACATGAGCACGGGCCGTTGGTATGGCGGTAGCGCGCTGCTGCCCAGCGGCAAAGTGTTTATGGCTGCGGGCGACCCCGGCGGGCGTTACCCCGAAGTGTGGACATCGGGCAGCGGCTGGGCGCTGCTCACTGGGGCCGATCTACAAACCGCCATCATTTCTCAGACCGCGTATCAAAACACCTGGTTGCCCTACGTCCACGTCGCACCGGACGGGCGCATCTTTCACTCCGGCCCCACCACCGTCACCAATTGGATCAACCCCACCGGCAACGGCAGCGTTAGCCCCGCCGGGCTAAGCAACACCTGGTATCCCAAATACAGCGCCGCAATCATGTATGACGAGGGCAAGATTTTGGTGGCGGGCGGCGCACAAGGGCCATACACCCAGGCCGCCACCAACCAAGCCAAAATTTTTACCGTAAACGGCGGCACTGCGCAGCAGGTTGCAACCACCCCCATGAACAATGCCCGCAAGTTTCACAACGGCGTGGTGTTGCCCACTGGCGAGGTGCTGTTGATCGGTGGTAACACCAGCGGTGTGGAGTTCAGCGATGTGGGCACCATTTTGCCCGCCGAGATTTGGAACCCGACCACCCAAGCCTGGCGCACGGTCGCCAGCATCAGCGTGCCGCGCAACTATCACTCGGTGGCGTTGCTCATGGCCGATGGTCGCGTGTTCTCTGGCGGCGGCGGCCTGTGCAATTGCGCTGCCGATCATCCCGATCACCAAATTTATTCGCCGGGTTACTTGTATAACGCCGATGGCACGCTGGCGACCCGCCCCCTTATTTCCAGCGCGCCGGATGCCGTAGGCGTGGGCCAAAGCCTCAGCGTGCAGGCCAGCCCCGGCGTGCAACGCTTCACCCTGGTTCGTATGGCTGCGGTGACGCACAACTTGAACAGCGACACGCGCTTCCTCAACGTGGCGTTTACCGGCAGCGGGCCTTACCAACTGAACTTGCACAGCAATGTGAATGTGCTCATTCCAGGCTACTGGATGCTGTTCGCCCTAAACGCGCAAGGCGTGCCTTCGTTGGCAAAGGTCATACGCGTGGCGGCAACAACCGCGCCCGTCATCACCAACCCCGGCGCGCAAAACAATATTCTGGGCGATGCGGTGAGCCTGCAAATTCAGGCCAGCGATGTCAACAACGACCCGCTGACGTATAGCGCCAGCGGGTTGCCCGCCGGTCTCGCCATCAACCCCAACACGGGCTTGATGAATGGCACCGTAACCGCGTTGGGCAGCTATAACGTAAGCGTGAATGTAAGCGACGGCGCAGTGACCAGCAGCGTGAGCCTAGCCTGGACGGTGTTGCCGCTTTCGGGCAATTTGGCGCAGGGCAAACCTGTTACTACGTCTGCCATCGAGGCCGCGCAATTCGGGGCCAACCTGGCGGTGGATGGCAACGCCACCACGCGCTGGTCTAGCACTTACAGCGACCCGAATTGGCTTCAGGTGGATTTGGGCACGACGCGCAGTGTGACGCGCGTGGTCTTGAACTGGGAGGCGGCGTATGGCAAGGCCTACACCATTCAAGTCTCCAGCGATGCCACCAACTGGACAAACATCTACAGCACCGTGAATGGCGATGGCGGTGTAGACGACTTGGCTGGGCTGAATGGCACCGGGCGCTACGTGCGCGTGTATGGCACCCAGCGCGGCACGCAGTGGGGCTACTCGCTGTGGGAGTTTGAGGTGTATGGCAGCGCGGCCACGTTGACGTTGAACCCGATCAACGCGTTGCCCAAGCCCGTGAACACCAATATCAACTACACCGCCAGCAGCAGCGGTGGCGTAAACCCGCGCTACAAGTGGGCCTGGGGCGATGGCAGCGCCGAGACCGCTTACTCCGCCTCGCCCAACGCCTCGCACAGCTATGCCGCACCCGGCCTATACACCCTCAAGCTCACTGCCACGGACGACAACACTGTGGAGAAGACCTTGACCTGGGTGCAAGCCGTGCATGCGCCCAGCACTGCCAACAAGCCCAGTAGCTCGATGAATATTTTGGTGGAGACCCGCGCGGCAGGGAACCCCCGCGTGTGGGTGGTGAACCAAGATAACGACAGCGTGAGCGTGTTTGATGCGGCCACAAACGCCAAGCTGGCCGAGGTGAACGTAGGCGCAATGCCGCGCAGCATCGCGCTTGCGCCTAACGGCAACGTGTGGGTCACGAACAAAGGTGCGGCAACGATTAGCATCATCAGCCCCAGTACATTGGCAGTGGTGCAAACGGTGAACTTGCCGTATGCCTCGCAGCCGTTTGGGTTGGCGTTTGCACCTACGGGCGGCAGCGCCTTCGTCGTGCTCGAAGCCAGCGGCACACTCCTCAAGCTGGATGCCAATAGCGGTGCGCAAACCGGCGCAATAAGCGTGGGGCCAAACGTGCGCGGGGTAGCGGTTTCTGCGGATGGCGCTTCGGTGCTGGTCTCGCGTTTTGTGACGCCGAAGTTGCCCGGAGAGGAAACGGCAACGGTCTCGCCTAGCGCAACAGCGGGCGGCGAAGTCATCGTCGTCAACGCCAGCGCGATGACCCTTGCGCGCACGGTGGTGCTGCAACACAGCGACAAGCCCGACACCGAGAACCAGGGCAGCGGCATTCCCAACTATGTCGGCGCAGTGGCTATCTCGCCAGATGGAGCCACGGCGTGGGCGCCCTCCAAACAAGACAATGTGAAGCGTGGCGTGCTGCGCAACGGCAGCGGGTTGAACTTCCAGAGCACCGTGCGCGCCATACTTTCGCGGATTGATTTGAGCGCAGGCAGCAACACCGACGATTTGGCGGGCCGGGTTGACCACGACAACAGCAGCGTGAGCAGCGCTGCCGTGTTTGACCGCTACGGCAATTACATCTTCACCGCGTTGGAAACCAGCCGCGAGGTGGGCGTGATTGACGCCTACAACAAGCAGGAGATCACCCGCTTTGGCGTGGGCCGTGCGCCGCAGGGTCTGGCGGTTTCGGCGGATGGCTTGAAGCTGTATGTCAACAACTTTATGGATCGCACCGTGCAAGTATTTGACTTGAGCGCCTTGATGAACCGAGGTGAGAAGACTTTTGCCTTGCTGGCGACTTACAACGCGGTAGCCGCCGAGCGGCTGAGCGCGCAAGTGCTGAACGGCAAGCAACTGTTCTACGATGCCAAAGACCCACGCCTGGCCCGCGACAGTTACATGAGCTGCGCCAGTTGCCACAACGATGGCGGCCAAGATGGGCGGGTGTGGGACTTCACCGGCTTTGGCGAGGGCTTGCGCAACACAGTTGCTCTGCGTGGGCGCAGCGGGGCGCAAGGTTTTTTGCATTGGAGCGCCAACTTTAACGAGGTGCAGGACTTTGAGGCGCAGATTCGCAATTTTGCGGGCGGCACCGGTTTGATGACCGACGCGCAGTTCAACACCGGCACGCGCAACACGCCGCTGGGCGATGCGAAGGCGGGTGTGAGTAGTGACTTGGATGCGCTGGCCGCGTATCTGGCCTCGCTGAATAGCTTTGCGGCCAGCCCATTTAGAAACAGCGACGGCACGCTGACGGCGGATGCGACGGCAGGCAAGGCGCTGTTTGCCAGCGCCAATTGCGCACAGTGCCACGGCGGGGCGGCATTTAGCAGCAGCGGCAGTGCTACGTTGTTTAACATCGGCACGCTAAAGCCCAGCAGCGGACAACGCCTGGGTGCTGGGCTAAGCGGGATTGACCCACCGACCTTGCGGGATGTGTGGGCCAGCGGGCCATACTTGCACGATGGCAGCGCGGCCACGCTAAACGCAGCAGTAAGCGCGCACAACAACCAAACGCTGAACGCGACGCAGGTGCAGCAGGTGGTGGCGTATCTGCAACAGATCGGCAGCTTGGAGGCGGCAGCGCCGGGGCCGAGTTTGTCGCAGGGCAAAACGGCGACGCAATCCACCATAGACTTTAGCGGCGCGGCCAGCCGTGCGGTGGATGGCAACACCAATGGCGTTTACACCGCAGGCTCGACCACGCACACCGCCAACGAGGCGAACGCCTGGTGGCAGGTTGATTTGGGGGCCAGCTATGCCATCAGCCATGTGATGTTGTGGAACCGCGCCGATTGTTGTGCCGACCGGCTGGCAAACTTCTACGTGTTCGTCTCCAGCACAGATTTGGCTGGGCGCAGCTACAGCAGCATTTTGGCGGATGGCAGCGTGTGGCGTTACCAAGTGGCTGGGCAGGCCCCAGCCAGCTTGAGCGTGCCAGTGGCAACCAGCGGGCGCTATGTGCGGGTGCAGTTGGCGGGCACAGGCATTCTCTCGTTGGCCGAGGTGCAGGTCTTTGAGGGCGCAGGGGTAGCAACCTGCACACTGCCATCGGGCTGGGCCAGCCAAGACATTGGCAGCCCAGGCCAAGCGGGCAGCGCGTGCGAGAGCAGCGGCACATGGACGGTGAAGGGCGGCGGGGCCGACATCTGGGGTGCTTCCGACCAATTCCGCTTTGCTTACCAAAGCGCCAACGCGCCGACGAACGCCACGATTGTTGCGCGGGTGACGGCGGTGCAGAACACGGACTCTTGGGCCAAATCGGGCGTGATGTTCCGGGATGGCACGGCGGCCAACGCCCGGTTTGTGATGGTGGTGCAGATGCCGAGCAACGAGGTCGCTTTGCAATGGCGCGACGCCACGGGTGGCAGTGCCGCTTGGAGTGGCGCACGCGTGGGCGGCACAGCAGGCGTGAAGTGGCTGCGGTTGGTGAAGAGCGGCAGCACCTACACGGCTCATTACTCCACGGCAACCGGCGTGCCCACCAGCGGGCAGTGGGTGCAAATTAGCACTGCCCGCACAGTGACGATGACGAACCCCAAACCCGGTTTGGCGGTGACTGCGCACAACAATGCCAGCTTGAACACGTCGACGTTTACGGGCGTGGCTGTCACATCGCCCTAAGTTTTGAGATAGAGACGATTTTGTGGTTGTTTTGCAGGCAAAAAATGAGTTGATATGGAAAGATAGATTGCTGCCGTTTAATGGATTCGGCTATTGTGAAGGATTAGAATTCGCTTTGTAATTTATAGAGTTGCACGCACACTTCATCAAATTTTTTGAAATTTGATGAAGTGTGCGTGTGGCATGTCTGGTCGTCAGGTCAATAGAACCAAATAGAAACCAAATAGAAACCAAATAGAAACCAATGGAATCTTTGCGCTTAAAAATATCAATGCTCAACATGAAAACAAAAATACCATCTCCCCTTAGTTCTCCCGTGCGCAACGCATGGCTTTCGATATTGTTTGTGATATCGCTTGCGTTCTCGTCCGCGCTGGCACCGATGCGCGCGGCACAGGCTGCGGTAAAAGCTGACGTAGAAGCGGGCACGATTAGCGGCGCGGTGTTTCAGGACTACAACAGCAACGGCACGCGCGATACATCGGGTGCGGGTGGCACAGCCATAGACCGAGGTATTGCCGGGGTGAACGTGTATGCCTACGATGACGCAGGCACGCGCTGCGGCAGCACAACAAGCGGCAGCAATGGCGGCTATACGCTGAGCCATACCTGCGCTGGCCCCAACGTGCGTGTGGAATTCACGGGATTACCGTTTGGCTACTTCGAAGCGCCATCTGGCCCCAACAGCGGCGGCGCGGTGCAAGTGGTAAGCGCGAACGCTACAAATGTGAACCTGGGCATCAACCATCCCTGCGATTACTGCCAGGCCAACCCTAAAGTGTTGGAGGCGACCTACGTGAACGGCGCCATTAACGGAACCGGGCAGACGCAATCAGTTGTTACATTTAACTACGACACCACCAGCAACCTGACCATTGAGGCCACCAAAATCGAAGTGGGTTCGACGTGGGGTTTGGCATGGAACCGCGAATATAAAAAGGCGTTTGTGTCGGCGGTGCTTAAGCGCCATGTAGGGTTGGGGCCGGGTGGATTGGGTGCGATCTATGTGACCGATTTTGCAACAGCAGGCTCCCCCACTGTTTATCTGACAACGATCCCCAATGTTGGATCGATCAACGGTGCTAATCGCGGGCTGGCGAACTCAAATCAGCCCAGTTACGACACTGACGCATTTGCAAAGGCAGCCAAGACAGGCCTGGGTGATTTGGATATTTCTGAAGATGGCAAGACGTTGTATGTCGTGAACTTGAATCAGAAGAAGGTGGTTGCAGTCAACATCGCCAGTTACTTGATCTCAGGCACCCTGCCGACATCGGGTGATATCACCAATCTGCCTAATTACCCATCAACGACTTGCGCCAATGGTACTGATCGTCCGTGGGGTATGTCGGTGTATCGGGGCAATTTGTATCTGGGTGTTGTATGTGATGCCTCGAGCGGCTCGGCTGCAAACCTGAACGCACGTGTGTATGCCTACTCACTTGCGAGCGGCACATGGAACAGCGTGTTAGGTCCATTTGCGCTCAACTATTCGCGCGGCACGGCCTGGCTGAATGCTACTGCCAACTTCAATGGGTGGACAGACACAGCCATGCCCAGCGGCTGGTTTTTCTCGGTGAACAACAATTACGATAGTCTCATGTCTCGCGCACAACCCATTTTGGCGGACATTGAATTTGACAACGATGGCTCAATGTTGCTAGGCTTTGCTGATCGCGCTGGTTTTCAGACAGGGGCTGCAAACTACAGCACAAGTGGGACGCAGCTTTATCACAATATTGCCGAAGGTGAGTTGCTGCGGGCTTACAACAACAATGGGGCTTTTGTGTTGGAATCGGGCGGAACAACTGCTGCTGGCGGTGGATGCGGAACAGGCGGTGCCAGCGTGGGTGGTATCGGTGGTGGCGAGTACTTCTGTGGCGATGTTTGGAATGGCTCAAATGGCTCGCACCAAGAAGTCATGATGGGCGGGTTGGGCAAGTTACCTGGCACCAGCCATGTAATTGCAGCTGCGATGAACCCAGAAGGCACTGTCTACTCTGGCGGTGTGCGCAAGCTGAGCAGCAGCACCGGACAGTATGTCGGCGGCTTTGAAATTTATGCAGGCGGACACAATTTTGTGGATGTGATGGGCAAATCAATGGGCACCGGTGATGTGGAATTGCTGTGCGACCCAGCGCCTACCGAAATTGGCAACCGCGTGTGGAACGACACCAACGGTGATGGCACGCAAGACCCCAGCGAAGGCGGCATCTCGGGCTTAACGGTGCGGCTGGTGAACGCGGGCGGCACCCAACTGGCGACGACGACGACCAATGCGCAAGGCCAATACAAGTTCAACAGCACCAGCATTCCGGGGCTGACACCGAATACCAACGGCTACCGGATTTTGGTGAATACCGCGCAGGCGGGTGTCAGTGGCCTCTCGCTGACGGCGTTGGATGCCCCGGCGAAGGGGCAAGACAGCACGCAGGATGACTCGGACTCGGATGCGGTGCTGAACGGTGCCGATGCCCAGATTACGTTTAACACTGGGCAGGCGGGCGCGAGCAGCAGCAGCTACGACTTTGGCTTTGGCAATGTAGGCGCCACCATTGGCGACCGGGTGTGGAACGACCTGAACAGCAACGGCCAACAGGATGGCTCGGAGTTGGGTGTGCCGGGTGCAATCGTCAAACTGTTGAGCACCAGCGATGTGGTGTTGCTAAGCACGGCCACAGATGTCAACGGCATCTACAGCTTTATCAACGTGACCCCTGGCAGCTACAAGGTGCAGTTTGTAAAGCCGTCGGGCTTCAACTTCACCACGGCCAATGTGGGGCCAGATGTGACCGACAGCGATGCCGACACCGCAACGGGCGTGACAGGTGTGTTTGCTGTAATCGCAGGCGAGACCAACAACACCATCGACGCGGGCCTTCAATCTATTAAAGCCAATTTGAACGGGCGGGCCTGGAATGATCTAAATCGCAATGGGCAGCAAGACGCAGGTGAGCCGGGCTTTGTGAACGTGGCGGTCTCGCTGTTTAGTTCTGGCGGCACCCTGCTGGGCGGCACCACAACGGATGCGACCAGCCGTTACACCTTTAATAACCTGGAGCCAGGTAGTTACCAGGTGCGCTTTGTTGCGCCGGTGAACTTTGGGTTTACTGCTGCCAACGTTGGGCCAGATGCCACCGACAGTGATGCCAATGCCATTACCGGCATTACAGCACTGATTCCGTTGGCCCCCGGCCAAACCAGCACCAGTAATGACGCGGGCTTCATCTTGACCAAAGCCAATTTGACTGGCCGCGTGTGGACGGATTTGAACCGCGACGGCCAACGCGTTGGCGGCGAACCCCCGGTGGGCGGTGTAACGGTGCAATTGCTGGATAACGGCGGCGCACTGCTGCAAAGCACCACCACCGATGTGAGCGGTTACTACGAATTCCTCAACATAAACCCCAGCACCTACAAACTGAAGTTTGTGCAGCCGGTGGGCTACCTGGGGCTGACACTGGCGAACGTGGGCAACGATGCCACCGACAGCGACCCCGAAGTAGCAACGGCTACCACGGCGGCGATTACGTTGGTGGCGGGCGAAACCCGTCCGTCGAACGATGCCGGTTTGTGGGTGGCAAACGCCGTAGTAGGCGACTATGTGTGGCTGGACTTGAACAACAACGGTTTACAAGATGGCGGTGAGGTGGGCATGCCCGAAGCCGATGTGACGCTGTATAACGCGAGTGGCAACGTGTTCCGCGTGCAAACGACCGATGCCAACGGCAAGTACACCTTTACCGAGGTGCCGCCCGGTGCCTATAGCCTGGGCTTTGCGCTGCCGTCCTCGTTTGCGCTGACCAAGCAAAAGCAAGGTAATAACCCAGCCATAGACAGCGACCCGCACCCCGATACGGCGCGCACAGCGATGTTTACGCTGTTGCCCGGTGAGAGCAACCTGACGTTGGACGCGGGCGTGCGGCATGTGAAGCCACAGATTCGTGTGGACGCGTTTGTGAATGACATTGGTGCCGATGCGGCGCCTGGGCCAGCGTTTGCCCGAAACACTGTGGTTACGGTGACGTATGTGATTAGCAATTCGGGCAACACCTCGTTAGCCGAAATTGTGCTGACCGACCAGATTAACAATGTGGATACGACGATTGCGACCTGCCCAACGACCCTCTTGGCCGAGGGCGAGAGCATGATCTGCACCACCACGCGCTCGGTAAGCGCCGGGCAAAACCGGCATCTGGTGACGGTGACAGCAACCATACCGTCTGACCAGAGCGCAATTGCACAGGGAGGCGACTTCCTGTTCTACTTTGGGAACTAGCGGCATAAGCATGAACATGACACTTAAGAAATTTTTACAAGCGGCTGTTGCGGCATCACTGGTTGTGGCAACGGGGTGGCTGGGTGCTGCCACCCCGGCACGGGCCGAGGAACTAGCCCCCAACGCTGCCCCAGAGTTATCCATCACCAAAACCGGTGTGCAAGTTAATGGCCCTGGCAAGCCCGGTCCAACGGTGTTTACCCTGCGCTTCAAAAACCTCGGCAATGCCGAGGCCAGTGGCGTGGTGATGACTGAGACCGTAGGCCCGGGGATGGCGTTCGAGCCATCCCTCAGTTCGGTGGGTTGGAACTGCAACCAGGAGGGCAACATAGATGTGTGCGTCAAAGAAATTTTGGAGCCGCTGCCCGCCGACCCAACCGGCGCGCAGCCCGTGCAAACGGCAACCTTTGCCGTAGCGCCCACTGTCGATCTGCCGCCGAGTGTAGACACCGTAACCAATGTGGTGGTGATTGGCGATGACAGCAAGCACGGTGCCGACTCATCCCCAGCCAACAATACAGCCACGGCGGTTGCGCCCATTGGCACACAGACCACGCTGGTGGGCACGCAGCAAGCCACGCTAGTGACGGATGCCAACGCTAACAGCAAGTATGACGCGGGCGATGTGATTGTCTATACGTTTACGATTACGAACACTGGCACACGGTTTGCCAACGCGCTGCGGCTGGTCAGTGACTTTGCCACCGAGTTCAATGCGCAAGTGGTGGCGGGTTCGGTGACGGCCAGCAAAGGCACGGTGTCAAACACAACCACCTCGGCATATGCGTTGTTTGGCAACGTTGCACCGGGTGAGGTGGTGATCGCCAGCTTTCGCCTGAGCGGCAGCGTGGAGCCGCCGTTGAGCCTCCCGGCCATCTCGCATGTGGGCACGCTGCAAGATTCGTATGGCTACAACACCGACACGAATCTGACCTCAGTTGCCATCAACCACAGCTTGATTGCGGTGGCGGCGACCAAAGCTGGTTCGATTGCGCCGGGTGTCGTTGTGTCGCGCGGAGCGAAGCTGAGTTACACGCTGGTAGTAACCAACACTGGCGCCGAAGCCATTCCCACGGTGCGCATTGTGGACGAGGTGAATGACCAGGGCGGCAAGGCCCAGTGCTTTAGCGTGGCACCCAACACCGTCGTCACATCGCGGGGCACAGCCAACGTAACCCAAAGCGGCAGCACGCAGCGGGTTGAAGTGACCGTAGGTGCACTGGCAGCAGGCGAGGCCGTGAACGTGAGCTTTGATGCCATTGTGCGCAGCGCTGCTGCTTGTGTGCAGGTGTTTAACCAGGCCCTGGTATACAACGGTGCGTTGTTATTGGCCGAGACCAACGTGGTCTCTAACCCAATTGAGCCACCCCCAGCTGAGCCAGCGAAGAAATTTATGTTCCTGCCGTTGGTGCGGCGTTAGCGAGCTTTAATCGCGATGGCCGCACATCCAGATGCACACCCATCTGATCTGTGCCCGCTGTGTATGCAACGCAAGTTGGCACTAAATGCAGCGGGCACGGTGTTGGCCTGTGCGTCGTGTGGCGCACGGGCCAGCTTTGATGAAACAACCCGGCGTGTGCGTTACACCGCTGTGCCACAGGCCTTTGCCCGGTTTGATGGTGCGGCGCGCAACCGCTGGCTGACACGGGCCGAGGTGTTTGATGCGGTGGCTGTGTCAGCGCAGCCGCGCATCAAAAAGGTGTGGCCCTGGGCCATTCTGCTGGCATTGCTGGGCGGGGTGGGGTTGATTGGGCTTGCCATGGCGTTGGTGCGTGGGTTGCCTGCGCAGCCCCCAGCGCGCATGGGTAGCCCCCGCCCAACCGAGGGGCCAATGGCTATTCAAAGCACCCCAACAGCAGTGCCCACGTTTATCAACACGTTGGCGAATACGCCCGTTGTGAGCGTCACGGCTGCGTTGCCATCCGTGCCAGTGGCTGCGTTGCCAACAGACGCTTCGAGCATGCAGCAAGCGCTGCAAGAAACAACTGCAACACCGCTGGTTGTCCAGTTGGCTACACCCACATCCCTTGCCACCACGCCGTTGCCTACCCCTACGGCGCAGCAACTTGGGGTGCCCACTGTTGATGCACAACGCGGCGCGCTGGCGGCTACAGCTCAACCCTTATCGCCGCCTGTAGCAACTGTGCTAGGCGTTACACCGACGCCGCTGGCGGTGAATACGCAGGTGGCAGCCCAGGAGCCATTGCCGATTGGATCGGCTGCTACGCCCACAGTACCTACAGTTGAAGTCACTGCCCCCACGCAAACGCCCACAGACATTGTGCCCACCGAGACGGCTGTGCCCACCGAGACTCCCTTCCCCACGCCGACCCAAACGCAAACACCCGTGCCTGCCACGCTCAGCATCAGCAAAATAGTTTACGTAGGCGGCAGCACGTTCGAGGAATATCTGGAGATGACGAACGCAACCGACCAGGCGTTGGAGCTGCCGATCCAAACGTGGAAGATGCGCATTAGCACGGCGGTGGGCGCGGCGGAGTTGAAACTGGGGGCGTATCTGACCGTGCCGATTAGCCTGCCCGCACACCAAAGCTGCCGCATCTACACCAGCAAGCGCGTGGCCTCGGTGGATGAAGTAAGCCCATGCGGCTTCTTAACGCTGGGCATTGTGGACGATGTGGATGGCCTTTACCCTGACAAGCCCGGGGCGATGGTTACATTGGTAAACGGCGAATCGCAAACGGTGGCTTCGTTTCGGTATTAAAACCTGGATGAAAAACTATTTGCGCGTTCTTGGCATCATCACCTTTTTGATGATTCAACTGAGTGCTAGCCGCACCGCACACGCTAGCCCCCAATCGCATGGCGATCATCCCGGCCACATATTGCCCCTCTCCGAATATCGCCCGTATGCCAACGCGAACCCGCATCCAACGGGAACCGACCCGCTGACCGCAGCCGAGCTGGCCCAAGCGCAGTACGTTGCGGCGAACACGCCTTTGCTGGGTGCCGCGCAGTTTGTGTATGCCGAGCGACAAGATGCCAAGAAAACCGCCTCGCTCACACCGCGTCGGGCCGATGTAATTTTCTACAACTACGCCACCGACCAGGTGATTCGTCAAGTGGTGAATCTTGAGACGGATAGGGTGGAGGCAACATACACCCTGCCCGGCCAAAACCATCAGCCGCCGGTTGCCATAACCGAGGCTGAGGCTGCTGTGCAGATGATCTTGGCACATCCAATATTGAGCCAGGAATTGCAGCAAGCCTTTCTGCAAGCCACCGGAGAATTTTTGCTGCGCGCAGACCAGGTGCAGCCACAGGGGATTTTGTTTGTGCCGAGCGACGCCGCCAACACGCGGCTGGCGGATGTGACCCGCGCTTGTGCGCAACATCGCTGCATCCAGCTTTTTTTGCAGACCCAATACGGGATGATTGACGCGAGCAATCTGGTCGTAGATTTATCCGCAGGCCAATTGCTGTGGGCCGATGCGCCGTTTAAGGCGTGGGTGTTTGAAGATAAAACCGCGTCGCGTAACCCATCCCCAAACAACACATACGCTGAGGACTTTGTGTGCGCCACTGGCCAGCCCATTGTGATGACGATGACGATTGGCTCGCGCTGGGGCTTGTGCTGGATGCACGACCCAGCCACGGGTTTGGTGCTAAACCAAATTAGTTTTGCGCCCAACAACGGCGAGATGACGTTGATTCTGGGCTCGGCAGCGTTGGCGCAAGTGGTTGTTGCGTACGACGACGGCCTGACGCAGCGACACGTGTTGAGTGAAGGCGGCCTGCCACTGAGCGCGTTGACGACGGCGGACTGCCCGCAAGGCACCTTGCTGCGCGATGCAGCGGGCGCAGTCGTGGCTTGCCAGAGCCTGCAACCGCGTGGCTATGCCTGGCGCGGCACCGACCAGGTGCAAGGCCAGCGCTTTGCGCTGTTTGGCGTAAGCCGCGCGGGCGGCGATACTTGGACGCACCAGTGGGTGTTTGACGACGACGGCGCGATGCACCCGATGTTGGGCGTGAGCGGACAACGCGAGGCGATGCGCTTGAGCAAAGACAACAATCGCTCGATCACAGCGTACTGGCGTTTGAACTTTGACATAGGTGGCAGCGCCAATGATGCGGTGGAACAGTTTGATTACGTGGCCGATTCGGCGAACCCGATAACACGCACGCAAACATCGGTGCAATTTACCCGCGAAACCAGCAGCACGCTCTCGCCAGCAGTACAGCGGTTTTGGCGCATCAAAGACACGAAGATGACCAACAGCGCGGGCCGGAATATTTCGTATCAGATCGTGCCGCAGCTCACATCGGTTTATCGCAGCAGCGCTGGGTTTACGCGCAGCGATGTATTTGTGACGAACCACAAGGCCTGCGAGCAGTTCGCCTCGCATAACCCTGCAACGGCAGGCGGCTGTGCTACGCAGGTGAGCGACTTTGTGAACGGCGAAGCGTTGGATGACCCGACTAGCGATGTGGTGGTGTGGTACGGCGCAACCCGGCACTTAGTGCTGGCGAAAGAAGATGAGTTGCTTGTGCGCAACCACTGGCAAGGCTTCACCTTGTTGCCACGAGACTTTATGAACACGTCGCCGTTACTTCCGTCTCAACCCTCTGCCGCGCCGCCGCAGGCTTTGCTCACGGCACCTGTGTCATCCACGCTCAACTGTTCCAGCCCATACCAAATCACCCAGCGCTTTGCCAGCGCTGCCCAGTGGGAGATGTGCTGGGAGCCGCGCGCGGGCTATGGCTATCGGCTCAATCAAATTACGTTTACACCCGTGCAGGGCAGGCCGCGTTTGATTTTGAACACGTTACACGTGGCGCTAATGTTTGTGCCCTACGACGATGGCGGGCCACGTTACAGAGACACCAGCCTGGGCCAACAGTTAGCGATGTTGACAACGGCAGAATGCCCCAATGGCGTGCTGCTGCCAGGCGACACGCTGTGCCTGATGCGCCATGCACACAACAGTGCTGAAGGTGAAGGCTTTGAGGTCTTTGGCTATTTCAACGTCGCCAACTATTACTATGTCATTCGGTTTGCGTTTAATGCGGATGGCTCGATAGTGCCCTCGGTTGGGGCCAGCGGTAGCCTACAACGCTTTACCCGCGATGCCGCGACGGGTTGGCCCATTCGTGGCCTGGTCGCTACGAATCACAACCACTGGGTTATTTGGCGCATGGATTTTGATTTGGATGGCGCGGAGGGCGACCAAGTGAAACAGTTTGACGCGTTACCGGGCGTTGGGGATTCACGCAGCCTGAGCGCGACGTTGCTGCTGACCGAGACCCAGACGCAGAATGATTTGCATCAATCCCGATTCTGGCGTGTGTTTGGCGATGCCAGCCCTATGGCTTTAACCTACGAGATTGAGCCGAGCGTGACGGATATTTATCGGGCCGATGAGTCGTTTACCCAGAACGACTTTTACCTGACCCAAAACCACGCCGACGAAGCCCTGGTGAGCGATGCATTTGGCTTAAACGGCTTTGTAAATGGCGAACACTTGCAGGATGTTGTGGCTTGGTATGGCGTCAACTTTCACCATGTCCCGCGCTCCGAGGAAGATGTGCGCATGCCTATTCATTGGCAGGGATTTGTGCTGCGGCTGCAAGATCGGGGGCTGGCCTCGCGCACGTTCATGCCGTTGATGATGCGCTAGCTCCACAGAGTTATCCACAGGCTGTTCGTCATAAAAACGCGAAAATTAGCCTAAAAACATCAACTCAACCTTAAAATTTGTGCTTTTCCCCCGAAAATGCCTGTGGATAACCTGCTCACGCTCATCAAAGCTGTGCTAATATCTTTCAAAGCCCTGGTGTTTTTATCAGGAGTTTCCAATCTCAGAAGGAGAAACAAAAATGGCAGAAACAAAAAAGAAAGCGATGAACAAATCGCAGTTGGCAGCCACGTTGGCCGAGGCCACCAGCTTGAGCAAAGTACAGGTGAATGCTGTGTTGGCTGCGCTGGACGACACCATTAAGAAAGAGTTGAGCAAGAAAGGCCCCGGCGTGTTTATGATGCCCGGTCTGCTCAAGTTCACGCTTACCCGCAAGCCTGCGGAGAAGAGCAAAGAAGTGCGCAATCCGTTCACGGGCCAAATGGTCATGTCCAAGCCCAAGCCCGCCCGCAACGTTGTACGCGCGCGCCCCTTGAAGGCTTTCAAAGACTCGGTCGCGTAGTTTTTTAGATCAGGCCTTCTGATCCTGAACAGGGTGCGCCATGGCTTGCGCGCCCTGTTTGCTTTTTCCAACTGATTTACGCGACAGCCCACACGCGATCACAAACCAGGTTTTTTCAAAAAACCTGGTTTGTGATCGCGGGCTTATCGGCACGTTGCAGCATCTTCTCGCGCAAGCGCACCACCTCACCCACCACAACCGTGGCAGGCGGTTGCACCCCAACGGCCTTCGTCACAATATCGCCCAGCGTGCCAACGATGACGCGCTGCTCTGGCAAACTGCCTTGCTCAATCACGGCTACAGGCGTATCAGTCTTGCGCCCGTGAGCGATTAATTCGCGCACAATAATCGGCAAGCGCTCCACCCCCATCAAAAACACCGCCGTGGGAATGCGCGCCGCAAGCTGCCAGTCTGTGCCACTTGCATTTGCATCGCTGGCCTCGTGCCCGGCAAACACCGCAAACGCCGTCGCCACATGCCGGTGCGTCACCGGAATCAGCGCCGCCGCTGCCACGGCAATGGCCGAACTGATGCCGGGGATGACCTCGAACGGGATGCCCGCTTCGTTCAGCACAATGGCTTCCTCACCGCCGCGCCCAAACACAAACGGATCGCCGCCTTTGAGGCGCACCACTGTTTTGCCTTGCTGGGCGAACTCAATCAACATTTTGTTAATCAGGTCTTGTTTCGGCGTGCCGCCTTTGCCGGGCAGCTTGCCTACATACACCCGTGCTGCTTGCGCAGGCGCATGGTTCAGCAGATCGGGGTGGGCGAGGCGGTCATACATCACCACGTCGGCTTGGCGCAGCGCGTTCACGCCTTTTAGCGTAATCAGTTCGGGGTCGCCGGGGCCTGCACCCACGAGGAATACTTTGCCAGTTGTTATCGTCATGCTCTTGCTTAATTACTCTGTGCAAAAGCATTCTGAGCGAAGTCGAAGAATGCGAACATGGGAGACCTTCAGCAGAGTTGTGCGGCTGCGTTTTTTCGCCGCAGTTTCTCCGCGCCCGCATCCTTCGACTTCGCTCAGGATGCTCACTAGATGATTTTCTACACACCCCTACATGTCTTGCAGCGCGCTAATTCATCGGGGTTCACCACACACATAGTGTTTGGGTTGGATGGGGACTGTGCCCGCCGCAGGAATTCGCGCAGCGTTTCTTCGGCATGGGCTTTGCAGCCATCGGCCAACAAGCCTGGCACGCAGCTTTCCAACACGCCCTCCCAAAACGCTTGCCGCCGCTGATACGTTGGCAGCCACCGTTTCACCTCGGGCCGCCAACTGCCCAAAAAATCGGCCAATGCCGAGGTCTCTTCGGTCAGAATCTCGGCTTGAATGCGGTCTCGAAT
>JAYTNY010000247.1:0-3129 GCA_043748055.1 Roseobacter sp. | reverse complement strand
CCCAAAGGCTGGGATGGCAAAGAGCGGGTAAACATTCTTGTGATGGGTATTGACCAGCGTGAAGGCGAGAATGAGTTGGGTTATCGCACCGACACGATGATTGTGGTGACGGTGGATCCGTTGACCAAGCAGGCTGGCATGTTGTCTGTGCCGCGTGATACATGGGTGAACATTCCGGGCTTTGAGACGAATCGTATCAACGTAGCCAATGATTTGGGCGATAGGTATAAGTTTCCCGGCGGCGGCTCTGCGTTAGCCAAAAAGACTGTTGAGAATTTTCTTGGCATCACGATTCACTTCACTGCGCGCGTCAACTTCACGGCCTTCGAGAACATCGTGGATCGCATTGGCGGTGTGGAAGTGGATGTGGCAGAAGATATTTATGATGACAAATATCCAACCTCTAACTATGGCGAGGAAGTCTTTCAACTCTCCAAAGGCAAGCAATTGCTGGACGGGGCAACAGCGCTTAAGTTTGCCCGCACCCGCCACAACTTAAAGAACGGTGACTTCGACCGCGCCCGCCATCAGCAGCAAGTAATTTTGGCGGTGCGCGAAAAGCTCAAGTCGCCAACGGTATTGGCATCGTTGCTGACGCAAGCTCCTATGCTTCTTGAAGAACTCAGCAGCTCGGTGAAGACGGATATGACGTTGGATCAGATGCAGCAATTAGCGGTGCTGGCAACGCAGTTGAGCAAAGACAACATCAAGTCGGCTGTGCTGGATCAGAGTTACACCGATTACATCAAGACACCGCAAGGCTGGGATGTGCAAATCCCCAACCGGGCCAAGATTGCAGAACTGCGCGATAGCTTCTTCTCATCCAACGCAGCCAGCGCAAGTGGGCAGGCAACCACACCGTGAGTTTTTCTTAGCGCCTAACGCGCTTCAAGCGCATTAGGCGCTGGCGTGCTCCGCGTCGCCTGCCACGAGAACAGCACGCTTAACCCAACCGATACGAAGCCCACCAGCGCCACCAGCCACAAACGATCTTGGGCAAACAGCGGCAGAGCGATGAGTGAGCCGACAATGCGCCCAACGGTGGTTGCCGCGCCGTTAAAGCCCATCATTGTGGCGCGGGCCTCCGGCACCATCTCCGAGGCGATGGGCAGCGAGGCCACCAACGTGAACTCGAAGCCCAGATAAATGCAGAACAGGGCTACCAGCATGCCGGGCAGGGTGCTTTGCAACGCCCAAAACAAGATGTATGCCAGCGCATAGAACACGCCGCCAATGATGACCGAGCGGCGCTTGCCAATGCGATCCACCAACCCCACAACAAGCAACTCGGCGATGAGATCGGCTGCACCCAGCACCACCGAAGCGATGCCCAGCTCCTCGATGCCGAGCTTGAAGTTGCGCTGCATCCACAGCGGATAAACCAGGTAGGGCAGCGTTGCGGGAATCGTAATGCCAACCGAGAACAAGAGGAACAGGCGCACCTTTGGATAGCGCCACACCGTGCGCCAGGTGTCGAACGAGAAGGCGACCGTAGGGTCGGCGGGGTGCATCACCTGGCGGGCCGTGGCCCACACCGCAGCAGCGCCCAATGCCGCCACAAGCCCCATCAACAAAAATGGCGACCACCACGCCACGCGCGAAGCCAGAAAGGCAAACACGGGTACGCCGATGGCCCACGAGAGCGCCCACGAAAATTCGACGATGCCGATGACCGTGCCGCGTTTGTCGTAGGGCACTTGCTCGCCGATGAACATTTGCATTTGCGGGTCGAACATGCTTTTGGCGATGCCCAGCGTGACGCACAACACCAGCACGGCGCCAAACGTGGGCGCAACCGCCATCAGCGCGCACGAGAGGGCGAAGACACCCAGTGGCAAAAACACCATGCGCCGTTGCCCAAAGCGTTGGCCCAGCAGGCCGGTAAAGGGTGCGGCCAACCCGGCCAGCGTGAGCGCTACCGAAAGCCAACTGGCCGATTGGGCGCTTTGCCCAAACGCGGCGGCGATGACACCGAGAAAGGGCAACGGCGAACGCAGCGCTGTATCTAACGCAAAGCGGGTGAGCATGAATGCGCCGATGGCGCGGGGGAGCGATTTTGTTTTTTGGGAGAGAGCGGGATTCACATTGCTCCTAAAGCGGCTGTGCTTCGCGTTGCACCATCTCGGCAAAGCGGCGCATCAGGGTTTGGGTGATGGGGCCGGGTTGGGCGTTGCCAATCGCGATGGCGTCAATCTGCACCACGGGCAAAATCTCGCGCGAGACGCTAGTGATGAAGCATTCGCTAACGAGGGGCAACTCGGCCAGCGAGACGGCTTGGGTTGAGATGGGCAACACCGGTTGCGCTATTTCGAGGATGAGCGAACGCGTGACGCCGATGAGGACGCGAGCTTCTTCGGTGTGCAACGCCCTACTCCCCTCTCCCACCGGGAGAGGGGTCGCATCTGATGCGCGGGGTGAGGGCAACACTGCAAAAAAATTACTGCTCAACCCCTCCAACACCGCACCATCCTCGCCAATCATCAACCCTTCGTGCGTGTCTGTGGGCAGGTGCTTGTAGGCATCGGTAGCAGAGGCGATGAACGCTGTGCTTTTGGCATGCGGGTTGTTGCGATGCAACGAGACGGTGACGCACTTTACGCCTTGTGTATACAGACTGGCAGGGTAGGGTGTGAAAGGCTCGATGGAAATAAACAAGTGCGGCGGCGCAAAGGTAAGGCGAAAACGCGCTTCCGGTGCAGCCCAATCGGTTTGTGTGCGCGCAACCCGTAACGCCTCGCACACATGGGTGCGCACGGTGGCCTCATCCAACTGCCCCGGCTGACCGATGAGCGCTACTGATTCTTCTAAGCGCCGCACATGCTGAGCGAGGCGCAACACTTTGTCGCCGTCGTAGGTGCGAAAGGTGGTGTAGGCACCCTCTGGCAAGGCCGAGGACGCGGCGCTCATATTGGCATACGTGCCTGCATGTTGAATACCCGATCCGTTGCAAACAAAAGTAGTAACCATGAAGCGCGCGAGTCTAGCATGCAGAAGTCTGTGCGTTAGCATTCGCGGCCTTATGCAAAGGCGCTGGTTTGTTTTATCTGCACTGTGTTTGGTTTTGTTCACGGCGTTGACGCCGTTCGTTTGGCTCAAGTTGACGGACGAGGCCGAGATGGCGCTGGTGAA
>JAYTNY010000246.1:0-3799 GCA_043748055.1 Roseobacter sp. | reverse complement strand
TAACTTCGTCAAAATTTCCGCTTCGCCATCCGTAATGGCGACGGTATGCTCAAAATGGGCCGAGAGTCTACCATCAGCCGTGGCGACTGTCCAGCCATCTCGCTTAATTTTCGTCTCGACCTTGCCCTCATTAATCATCGGTTCGATGGCAATCGTCAGCCCAGGCCGTAACGCCATGCCATGCCCCGGCGTGCCATAGTTTGGCAAACCAAACTCGTGCAGGTTCGCACCCACGCCGTGGCTGGTGTGATCTCGCACCACGCTATAGCCCTTCGGCTCCGCCACACCCTGAATCGCCGCGCCAATATCGCCAAAGCGACGATCTTTGCGCGCAGCTTGTATCGCCGCCTCCAAACAAGCCTCGGTCACTTGCATCAGCTTGATAGCGCGCTCGCTCACTTTGCCTACTGGGATCGTCGTCGCCGAATCGGCGTGGTAACCCTTGTAATACGCGCCTACGTCCAGCTTAAAAATATCGCCCTCTTTCAGCTTGCGCGTCGTCGGGATGCCATGCACGATTTCGTCGTTCACCGATGCGCAGATCGAAGCCGGAAAGGGATACGGCGCAGCCCCCGGCTGGTAGTTCTTAAACGATGGCTCTGCACCATTCTTGCGAATGATCTGCTCGGCCAGCTTATCCAGTTCCAACAACGTCGCACCAGGCCTCACGCATGCTCGCACTTCGGCAATCACCATCGCCACGATTTTCCCCGCATGGCGCATGGTGTTTAGTTCCGACTGTGTTTTCAAAACGATCATAGCGAATACAACTCACCTAGCATTGCTTTGCAGCCAGAACAGACTTGTGCAAAAGCCCATACACATACTCAATCTGATATTCGCCGTTGATCTCGACCAGCACTTTCTTGGCCCAGTAATAGCCAATTAGCGGGGCCGTCTGCTCTAGATACACCTGCAGGCGACGTTTCTGCGTCTCGGAGTTGTCGTCCGAGCGCTGATACAACTCGCCATCGCAAGTATCTTTCTTGCAGCCAATGCGCGGCGGCAAAGACTCATATGCAAACACCGCACCGCAATCTCGGCACGTCCAGCGGTGAGACAAGCGCTCCATCAACATGCGCTCACGCACGCGAATGTAAGGCACGCAGGTAATGCAGCGACTATTCTTCGCCAACGCCACTTCAAGCGCATCCGCCTGCGGCAGCGTGCGCGGGAATCCATCCAGAATGAAGCCGTTGACGCAATCGGGCTGAGTGATGCGCTCCTCAACCATACCGACAGTTACCTCGTCAGGAACGAGTTCGCCGCGATCAATATACGTCCGTGCCAAGCGACCTAGTTCGGTGCCTTCTTCCATGCTCTGGCGGAAAAGCTCACCGCTAGAGACATGCGGCAAACCCATCTCGCGCGAAAGGCGCACAGCCTGTGTGCCTTTGCCCGAACCGGGTGCGCCGAGAAGAACGATGCCGTGCATTACTTGATGAATCCCTCGTAATTGCGCATCATCAACTGCGCCTCAAGTTGGCGCATGGTATCCAGCACCACGCCCACCACAATCAGCAAGCCCGCGCCAGAGAGCAACAGGTTGTTGCCGCCAACTGGCTTTAGAAAATCGAAGCCAGGGATGTTGGAGAACAAGCCGAGCAGATACGGCAGGATGGCGAGGATGCCCAGGAACAGCGCACCAACCAACGTAAGACGGCGAATGACTTTGGTGACAAAGTCTGCTGTGCTCTTGCCAGGGCGAATGCCGGGGATGAAGCCACCTTGCTTCTGCAAGTTCTCCGGCAGGTTTTGCTGCTGCTGCATCACATCCGTATAAAAGTAGGTGAAGCCGATGACCATCGCAAACAACAGGCCGATGTAGATCAGGCTGGCTGGCGAGAGCGAACTGGCGCTGGGTGCCGTGAACAATGTAACCACGCCATTCATAAACCGTTGCACGTTCGCATCGGTGCTATTCACAAAGAAGCTGGCGATGATGGCGGGAAACACGAGAAGCGCTTGCGCGAAGATCAACGGAATCATGCCTGCCGTGTTCACCTTCAGCGGGATGTGTGTGCCCGAACCACCCAGCATTTTGCGGCCTCGCACACGACGGCCATATTGCACCGGTATCCTGCGTTCGCCTTCTTGGATGTACACGATGACCAGCACGGTAAGAACAGTGATGATGACGAATGCCCCCAGTGTCAGCAACACTTGCAACGGCGTTCCGCTACTGCCAATGATTTGCCCCAGGTTGTTAGGAATGCGCGCCACAATGCCACCAAAGATGATGATCGAGAGGCCCTGACCTATGCCTTGCTCGGTAATCAACTCACCTAGCCATACTGCAAACATAGTGCCTGCGGTCATTGTGATCAACGTCACAATCGTCGGCAAAATGTATTCGGGGCGGTCCAAGCCCCATTGCGGCAGCACGCGCGCGCCATTGGCAACCGATGAGCCAATCTGCTCAAAGATGTTGACCTGACCAATGGCATTCAGCGCTGCCATAGGCACAGTCAAGATATACGTCAGTTTGTTGATCTTTTGGCGACCGGAATCACCCTCTTTGGCAATTTCCTCTAGGCGAGGAATGATTGGAATCAACAACTGCAAGATGAGCGAGGCGGTGACGTAGGGATACACACCCATTGCCAAAATGGAGAAGTTATAGACCGCGCCGCCCGACAGCAGCCCAATCAACCCAACCAAGCTGCCCAAACCGCCTGCCGTGTTGTTGGCGACGTTGGTCTGAATGAGTTGGAGAATGCGCGCGTCCACACCAGGCACGGGGATGTGAGAGATGAGCCGGTAGACGATCAGAATAAAGACTGTGAACAGAATTTTGTTCCGAACTTCCGGCAGGCCTATGGCGTTTCGTAGTGCTTGTAGCATAGTAGTGATTAGTAAATGGTGAACAGTAATTAAACATTAACGCAATGCGAATGCAAAGCATAAACGTCTAATTACTATTTCCCATTTATCACTTACAACTTCCTAACGAGTGCGATAACCGCCGCGCACCACTTCTAACTTGGTGATGGAGCCGCCCGCCTTTTCAATCTTCTCTTGCGCGGTCTTACTGAACTTGTGAGCCGTCACTTTCAGGGCTTTGGTGATATCGCCTGATCCGAGCACAGCAATATATTTTTCGTTATTGCGCACCAGCCCAATTTCTTTCAACGAGTCAACTGTCACATCCGTATCGGCAGCAAATTTCTCGCTCAAGTCGCTCACGTTTACCGGGGCATAAATGATGCGGTACGGATTGTTAAAGCCAATACCCCGCATAAACGGCAGCTTGCGCACCATCGGGAACTGGCCGCCCTCGAACATCGCGCCCTTCACGCCGCCCGAGCGGGATGCCTGACCTTTAGAGCCGCGGCCCGCCGTCTTACCCTTGCCCGCCGCAATACCCAAACCCTTGCGCATCTTCTTCTTATGTGCGCCAGGTGCCGGTTTCAAATCGTTTAATTTCATGTTGTGTAACTCGCTTTCGCTTTCGCTACTTGAAAAGGAGATTAGGAGATTAGAGATTATAAAAATCTCTAATCTCCTAATCTCTTATTTATCAATAACTTCAACCAAATGCCTAACCGCATTCACCATGCCCCGCACCTGGGGGCTGTCGTTATATTCGCGCACTTGGCCCAATTTCTTCAGGCCCAGCGCCATAAGCGTACGCTTCTGTGAAATGCTGTAACCAATGGCACTTTTCACAAACTTCACGGTAACTTTCTTAGCTGGCTCCGCCATTTTGTTGACCACGCCTCCAGAACGGCTGAATCTCTTCGACAGTCTTGCCGCGAGCCTTCGCCTCTTCTTCAATATTCTTCAACTGCAACAACGC
>JAYTNY010000245.1:0-2848 GCA_043748055.1 Roseobacter sp. | reverse complement strand
TCACTGCGCGCGCCGTGTGGCCGAGACCGACCCTACCCATGCCGAGGCCCTGTGTCGGCGGGCGTTGTCGCTTTGCACAGTGTTGATGTATCGCCCCGGCGAGGTGCGTGCGCTCACTCTGTTGGCCTGGCTCAACATGGTGCAGGGTCGCATGGATTTAGCCCTCACCCGCGCCCTGAATGCCGAAGCCGTGGCCCGCGTGATTCGTGAACCCCAACTCGAAGGCCATGCCGTGTATGTCATCTCGCTCATTCACGAGCACGTGGGCAACACCCAGGCCGTGCGCCAAGCCCACTACAAACTCATCGCCATTGCCCGCGAAACCGATGACAGCTTGTTAGAGGCCAACTGCCTGTTGGCAATGGGCACGCAACACACGCGCCAGAACGAGCACCGCGAGGCCCTGCGCTGCTCGTTGCAAGCGCTGGCCTTGTATCGCCGTGTGGCGCTCAATGGCGAGGGCCATCTCATCGCGCTCAACAACGCGGCCTCGGCCTATATTCAAACAGGCGATGTGTGGTCGGCCTTGCAACATGCCCAAAAGGCGCTGGCGTTGTGCCAGCCCAACCAACTGCGCGTCTACACCCAAATTTTGCACACCCTCGGCAATGTGCACGCCGCTATGGGCCAGTTGGATGAGGCTCTGGTTCACTTCACGCGCGCGCTCGATCTAAGTGCGCAGGCTTCGCAGAACGGTGATATCACCGACCGCGAATTTGAGGTGACGGTGCAACTGGATGTGGCGAAGGTTTACCGCGCCAGCAACCAACCTGCGCTAAGTTTTGCCGCCTTGCAACGTGCGCTGGAAGTGGCGCAAACCCTGGATGCCAAGCCGCTGCTGGCGCAAACGCACGACCAGCTCAGCAAGGCCTACCGCGAGGCGGGCCAAGTGCCGCTGGCATTGGCTCACGCCGAGGCACGCGAAGCCGCCCGCACCTCGCTCCGCCAAATCACCACCGAGCGCCACGAGAAGGTGACCCGGCTGCTGTCGATTCTGCAAGCCTCGCGCCAGCACGTTCACCAAGAGCAATGCCAGGCCGCGCACGAATGGCTGTGGAAGTCGTGTCTGCATGGCAACGCCGCCACCTGCTGAGCGACGCTTGCGCTCCCATCTTTCGCAGCGACAGCCTGATTTCGCTCAAAAGCATTCTGAGCGCTCGGCGCTGCGCCGCGTCGAAGAATGCGACCTATGCCGAGCTTGGCTAGCGAAGTTCTACATTAGACCTCTTGCAAAAGCCCATTCGCACGCGGCGTTCGTAGAGGCGTAGCATGCTACGCCCCTACTTTTGCAAGAGGTCTATTGGACGCGTCCTTCGACTTCGCACGCAGTTTGATTTGAGAGTTAAACAGCAGTGCCAAGCGCGCTGCGCTCAGGATGCTTTGCGTTGAGAAAGTTGCGTTTGGGATGAACCACGCCCCAGCCTAAACCCAACAAACTGCTATCCTTCTCGGCCATGACCTCTTCTCCCTCGCCCATGTCCTCGCTCTGGCGCGACCGGAACTTTTTGCTCTTCTTCATCGGTCGCACCATTTCCGTCATCGGCTCGTCTGTCACCATGGTGGTGCTGCCTATTCTGGCGTTTCAAATTACCGGCAACGCTTTACAAACCTCGGTGCTTACTGCGCTAGAGGTGGTGCCGTATCTGGTGTTTGGCTTGCTGGCGGGCGCGGTGGCCGACCGGGTGAACCGGCGCACCATGATGATTGTGTGCGATTGGATTAACGCGGCTCTGTTGCTGAGCGTGCCCGTAGCCGCCGCGCTAGGCGTGCTCACTATGGCGCAGCTCTACATCGTTGCGCTGCTCTCGGCCACGGCGTTTGTGTGGTTCGATGCCGCCAACTTTGGCTTGCTGACCGAACTGGTGGGCAAAGACCGCGTATATGTCGCCAACAACACGCAGTGGACTACTAACATCATCACCAGCATTTTGGTGCCTGCGTTGGGTGGGGTGCTGGTGTTTTTGGTGGGGGCCGCCAACACCATCACGGTCGATGCGCTGAGCTACGCCATCTCCGCCGTCACGCTCATGTTGCTCCCGCGCAGTTTGGGGCGCGTGCTGGCCCCATCCACAGAAACCCAAGAAACCCAACCGGCAAAACCCCAAACCAGCATGCTAAAAGACATCGGCGAGGGCCTGCGCTTTATTTGGAAACACAACCTGGTGCGCGTCCTTACCCTGCTGGGCTTTGGCAACACCGTTACAGGTGGGGCTGTGCTGGGCTTAATCGTGGTGTATGCGGTGCGTGCGCTGGGCCTGGCCGATGATGATGCACGTGTAGGTTGGTTCTTCACCGCCAACGCCATTGGTGCATTGGGCGGCAGCGCCCTGTTGGGGCGCATCACCAAAAAGTTGCCGGTGGGCCGCATTACGCTGTTGGGCATGGCGTGCAATTTGGTTTCGTTGATTGCGTTTGCGTTGGCCCCAAACCTGTGGACGGCGCTGGCGCTGTTGGCGCTTTGGCAAGCCAGCTACTACATCATCATCGTTAATGGCATCTCGGTGCGGCAGATTGTGGCCCCGGCGCACATGCAGGGCCGGGTGAACACCACCGCCCGCATGATCGCCTGGGGCGGCACACCCTTTGGTGCCGCGTTGGGCGGCGCGCTGGCCGAGGTGCTGGATGTGCGCGTGGCGTTGTTAATCATGGCATCCGGCGTGGGTGTGGGGCTGGTGTTCGGCTGGCTCTCCGATTTACGACACCAGCCCCGCTTGTCTGAACTAAAAGCAGAAGCCGAGTGACTTGGCACCGGGCGGTGTGGGTGCAGGGCCAAAGAAGATTGCGTTCTTGGCACCGGGCGGTGTGGGTGCAGGGCCAAAGAAGATTGCGTTCTTGGCACCGGGCGGTG
>JAYTNY010000244.1:0-14184 GCA_043748055.1 Roseobacter sp. | reverse complement strand
GGGGGGGGGTACAGACTGAGCATGCCCCACTGTTGGAGCCACGGCAGGCAACATAGCCGTAACCGTCCCTAACGTCGCGGCCTTAATAAAAACTCGTCTTGAACATTTGCGTGAAGCCATACGAACCTCCTTATATTTAGATTGTATGTGAGCAGAGAAAATCCGACAAATCAAGATGCTTGCGCTAATTGCGAATGCAACTTATGCGTAACTCAGTGACGTGTCACGCTAGCAAAAAGCATGGCTCCTATAATCTCGCTTACACATGCCCGCCGATATTGATATTTCCGCCCGGCTGCGCCAGCTCCCCAGCGTAAACGAGTTATTGCAGCAAGCCCACGACCTGATTGCCACCGAAGGCCACGACCGAACCGTGCGCGCGTTGCGGGCTACGCTGGATGGCGCGCGCAGCCAAATCAAAACCGGCGGCCTTTTACCCGACACGCATGAACTAATCTCGCAAGCCCGAACCAAGCTCCAATCCCTAATCCCCAATCCCCAATCCCTCATCAACGCCACTGGCGTCATCATTCACACCAACCTGGGCCGCGCCCCGCTGAGCATTGCTGCGCAACAAGCCATGCTGGCCGCCGCCCGCGACTATAGCCCGCTAGAGTTCGACATGGACACAGGCGAACGCGGCAAACGCGGTGCGCACGTAGAAGCCTTGCTGTGCGAACTGACCGGCGCAGAAGATGCGATGGTGGTGAACAACTGCGCCTTCGCTACCGTGCTCATGCTGGCCGCGCACGCCGCAGGCAAAGGCGTGGTCATCTCGCGCGGGCAACTGGTGGATTTGGCGGCGGCTTCCGCGTGCCGGATGTGATGGCCCAAAGTGGCGCAAAACTGATTGAGGTGGGCACGACCAATCGAGTAAGTCTTGAAGACTACAGACAACAGATTACAGACCCAGACAAAAACGTCGCCGCCATTTTGCGTGTGCATTCATCCAACTTCAAAATCATCGGCTTCACCAGCGAAGTCTCTCTCGAAGAATTAGTCTCGCTCACCACTCAGGAATTTCGGCAATTACCCATTACCCATTACCCATTACATATCTTGGACGACCTCGGCTCTGGCGCGCTGATAGACACCAGCCAGTTCGGCCTGAGCAGCGAACCCATGCCGCAAGACAGCGTGAAGGCGGGCGCAGACGTTATCTGCTTTAGCGGGGACAAGTTGCTGGGCGGGCCACAGGCTGGCCTCATTGTCGGCAAGCGCGGGGCCGTTGCGCGTTGCCGCAAACACCCGCTGGCCCGCGCCTTCCGCGCCGATAAATTTACGCTGGCCGCGCTGGGGGCCACCCTGCTGCACTACGCACGCGGCGAGGCCCATCGTGAAGTGCCCGTGGTTCGCATGCTGGCCCTGCGCAAAGAAGAAATTGCACTACGAGCAGAGCGAGTGCTATTGGCTATTAGCCAATGGCTATTAGCCAATCGTTTGCGCGCAGCGCTGGTTGATGGCGAGAGCACGGTGGGCGGCGGCAGCTTGCCGGGCGAGACGCTGCCGACGACGTTGATCGCGCTGGAAGGCAGCGACCCCGAAGCCCTGTTAGTCAAGCTGCGTGCGGTGGGCGTGATCGCCCGCATCAAAGACAACTGCGTGATGTTGGATATGCGCACCGTGCTGAATGATGACGAATTGGTTGATCGCTTGCGTCTGATATAAACTGTGTGACTTCAGGTGCCACGCACCTTGCGGCGTGCGAAACGCTGCAAGATTCCTAAAAGGTGCGTGGCACCTCATGCCTTCATTTCATTCATGAGTATTTTGCTCTCCCTCCTCGCCGTTTTGATTGCGGCCAGCGGTTTATTTGCACACCAACTCCCCACTTTCTTTCCGGAACTCGGCATCGGCACGCTCTACCATGTCGGGCGCATCAAGTGGGCCATTCGCATTGTGGCGCTGGCGTTGGTGGTGATGGCGCTGGCGCTAGGCCCAACCACCGGCAAGTTCATGTTGCTGGGTGCGGTGTTGTGGCTCTCACTTATTTCAAACAGCGTGTTCGATCCTGCGCTGGTGCTGCCCGCCATCAGCGACCCCAAGCACAGCCCCGCCAGCGAGGTAAAGCCGACCACGCTGGTTGATGAAGCCCTAGTGCTGGGCACCGTTGTTGGCTCATCCACTTGCGCGTGGAGCACTGAGATGTTGCTGCCCCATCACATTGTGAACGATGTGGTTGGCACAACACCTGTGGCCGCAACGTGGTGCGCCGCGTGTCGCAGCGGTTTGGTGTTCAGCCGCGTTACCAAAGGCCGCACCTTAACATTTGAGGTGGCGGGCGTGTGGCGACGCAACTTGATTTTGCGCGACCGCGAGACCGAGACCCTGTGGCAACAGGCCACCGGCGAGGCCTTGATCGGCCCACTGCAAGGCGCGACCTTAGAGCTGCTAACCAGCGTGCAAAGCACCTGGGCCGCCTGGCGCGCCGAGAACCCGGACACCGAGCTTTCGCTGCGGCCCAAAGAGGCCAAAGGGCTGTTGCCGCTGGATGTGATCGAAGGGGCGCTGGCAACGGTGACCACGCGTTTTACTGCGCCGGGCTGGTATCTCACCGATCACCGCATGCCACAGCACACGGAGATTGCAGGCATCGTCGTTGCAGGCGAATCAAAGGCCTACCCGCTCAAAGCCTTAACGCAGAAGATGATCGTGGAGGATTGCGTCGGCGGGTCGCAAGTCAAGCTCACATTTGATGCGCCCCAAGACCAGGTGCGCGCGTTTGTGGCAGGCCAGCCCATCCCGGTGCAGCGCCAATTTTGGTCGGGGTGGAGCGAGTTCCATCCGGGCAGTACGGTGTATGAATAGCTCGTCATGCGCGCATCACAACCCAATCTTTGAGCAACACTACGCTTGCCGCAGGCGGCCCGCCATCTTTGCCTTTGCCTGCAATGCGGGCATACAGCACCTGAGATGGGTTGGCATTGAAGACAGAGTTGAATGCAGCAATCAGGCTTGCCGAGATGCCACCCAGTGAGATTTTTGCGCGGCGTCTCCAGGGGGAACCAGACTGGCCAGCCAACTCCCCTGCATTGATGTATACAAACCGTCCACCGCGCGGCCCCTGCACAAACGGGCCACGAAAATCAGGAGCATCCTCTATGAGCAAACAATTCACAGTAAAGTTGAAGGCAACATCCACACCGGTGGAAAGGGTTTGAGCGATAAGCTCATCTTTGCCGCGTTGCAGCGCGAATACGACGTCATGGGTCGGCGCTTCGAGCACGATGCGAAGCGGGAGTTCAAGGGTTGCTTTTGACATGGTGAGATACAGTGTGCATCAACTATGAATAACTGGCTCGCCGTCCTCATTTCATTTGCCTACGTTTTCCTCGCGCTCGGCATTGCCGAGGGGTTGCGCCGCGCTTTTAAGTGGCCGGTCGAGTTCACCCGCAAGGTAGTTCACATTAGCGTGGGCATGTGGGCCTGGAGCACGGCGGCGCTGTTTAGCAACAAGTGGTTTGCGCTCATCTGTCCGGCTTCGTTCATCGTGCTCAACTACATCAGCTACAAGCGCGGTTTGTTTTTGGCGATGGAGAGCAACGACAAAAGCAACTTGGGCACGGTGTATTTCCCCATTGCGTTTGTCATCATCATCTTTGTCTGGTTCGATACCAACAAGCCGATGATGATTGCCGCGCTGATGCCGATGACGTGGGGCGATGCCTTTGCTGCCATTATCGGCAAGCGGTTTGGGGCGCATCGCTACACTGTGCTTGGCTCATCGCGCAGCATCGAAGGCTCTGCCGCCATGTTTGCGTTTTCGTTCATCAGCTTGATGGCAGTTGTGTTGGCCTTTCCATCTGCTACCTATTCGGATTGGCTGGTGTCAGGGGCCATCGTCGCTGCGTTCACAGCACTCGGTGTCACGCTTATCGAAGCCATCTGCCCCGCCGGGCTGGATAATTTGGCCGTGCCTGCTGCCACAACGGCGTTGCTGCCGCTGTTCGGTGTCTTGGTCGGTATGGCGCAAGGTCGGTAAGGATTCCACACCATGTCCATCCTCATCCAAAACGCCACCCTCGTCCTGCCCAACCGCGTCATCCCTAACGGCTATTTGCTCATCGAAAACGACCGCATAACCTCTTTCGGTGAGGGCGACCCACCTCAATCCCTAATCCCCAATCCCCAATCCCTCATCAACGCCACCCACAAACTCGCCCTGCCCGGTCTCATCAACGCGCACACGCATTTAGAGCAGACGTTTATGCGTGGCTACAGCGCCAACCGCTCGTTGTTGGATTGGCTGCGCAATTGCATTTGGAAATTGCAAGGCGCGATGGACGTAGAAGATGTGCGCCTGGCAGCCACGCTGGGATTAGTTGAAGCCATGCGCGGCGGCGCGACGACGATTCTCAATCATCACAAAGTGCCGTTTAGCAAACAGCACACGGATGTTGTTTTGCAAGCCGCCGAGACGCTGGGTCTGCGCCTGGTGCTAGCCCGCGCCTGGGCCGACTGCGGCACGAATGCCGAGAGCGCCGATTCGATTCTCGACGACTTGACACGCTTGTTTAACGAATGGCACGGCGCAGCAAATGGCCGCATTCATATTGCCAACGGCCCGCTGGTGCCGTGGCGTTGCAGCGCTGAGCTATTGCAACGCAGCACCGCGCTGGCCCGCGCGCACAACGCCCTCACCCACTGTCACATCAGCGAAACCCAAGACGAGGTGGCGCTGACGCTGAAAGAAACCGGCAAGCGCCCCATCGAATGGTTTCATTCGCTAGGCATCTTGGGTGATGATTTTCATGCCGTGCATGGGGTGTGGCTCAGCGATGTCGAGATTAAGTTGTTGGCCCAACACGGTGCCACCGTAACGCATTGCCCCGCCGCCAACATGATTCTGGCCTCCGGCGCAGCCCCCATTGCCAGGTTGAAACGCATGGGCGTCAACCTCGCTCTCGCCACCGATGGCCCGGCCAGCAACGACGGCCAGGATATGTTCGAGATGATGCGCCTGGCCGCCCTGCTGGCCCGCGTGACGACGCTGGACGCGCAAGCCATGCAGCCCCGCGAGGTGATTGACATGGCGACGCTGGGCGGTGCGCGTGCATTGAAACGATTGGAGATTGGAAGATTGGAGATTGGGGCAAAGGCCGATTTAGTAATGCTCGATTTGAACGCCGCGCATATTCAGCCAGTGGGCGATGTGCTGGCCTCGGTGGTCTACAACGTGCGCGGCAGCGATGTGGACACGGTGATGGTGGATGGGCGCGTGTTGATGCAAAACAAGCGCGTGTTGGGTTTGGATGAAAGTGCGTTGCTGGACGAGTGCCGCGAGCGGGCGGCGTGGTTGGCGAAGCGAGCGGGGGTAGCTATTGGTGACCGGCCCTAAAGGTGGCGCATTTACGTCACGATCATCATAAGCCTGGCCGCGCCACCTTTAGGGTCTAAGCTTTACGTCGCCCCCAACTTAATCGCCTCAAACGCTTTTAATCTTCGCAGCAGGGCCAGTATGATGAGCATCGCTGGCTCACAACCCGTGAGTGATTACATTTCGTCTCTTTTGCGTTAGCGTAAAGTCGCAGCAGGCCGCGTGGAACAAACCAGGTTTCTCAGAGAAACCTGGTTTGTTCCACGCTGGTTTGCCGAGCGATGGCTTGTCCAGCGACATCAAACTTGCACCACCTTGCCCTCATCCGATTCGACCCAGCGAACCTTGCACGATTGACAGCGATACCACGTGCCGCGCCTCACCCACTTGGTTGTACGAATGCGAAAAACCGCCGCTAAAAACGCAATGCCGCTTGCAATGCCAATCGCGAGTGAAACAGCCAGAACACGTGCAAGTCCCTCGCTCCATGTTGCGAGTGCTTCACTCCAAAACACCACGCCAGCGGGCAGCATTCTTCTTGCGCTGGGCAACCAAAGCCACAGCAGCAAAATTGCACATACCGTGAATGCCACCATCGCCACATAACCCAAAATAGCAAGCAGCCCGGCAATATTTTGTCTTGCTTCGCTCTCGGTCTCTCGCGGAACAAAATGGGGCTGCGTTTTCAACCGGTCGCCCCGACCACACTGGATGCAGCGCTTTTCTTCTTCAGCCATGCCTTGCCTACGTCGCCCCCAACTTAATCGCCTCAAACGCTTTTAATCTTCGCAACAGCACCAGCATGATGAGCAACGCCGCCGCCAACGCAATCGCTATCGCCACATAGATCACGACCACGTCGCTCCACGCAATGCGCACGGCAAAGGGGGGTTGGCTGGTGATGCCTGCACCGCCGACTTGCAGAAACGGGATGAACAAGCGGCTGATTAGCAAGCCCAACCCGCTACCCGCCAGCGTGCCCAGGCCAATTAATACGATTTGCTCCAGCGAAATGTAAATGCCCATTTGTGCCGCCGAGAGGCCGACTGTGCGCAACATGCCAAGCTGGATGGCGCGAGCGCGAAACGAAATTAAGGCGCTGAGCACAAAGCCAATAATCGTCAGCAACGACGCAGCAATAAAGCCCGCGCTGAGCAAGCCAAACAAACCCTGCCGCTCCGGCAACTTCTGCGCATCCAAAATAAGCTGGCGCGCATCGGTCTCTTTGGAAATGTTAAACCCCAGCGTCGAGGCACGTTCGCTGATCTCGCGCAGCCCAATGCCGGGGTCGGTGCTGAGCAACACGTCGTAGGGCAACTCGGTGCCAGCTTGCTCAAACAGCCAGTCCAAGTTGCCAATAAAGTAGCGCACATCTTTTTTGTTGAGGGTGTAATCGTACGGCCACAGATCGTAAGTGCCCGCCAACGTTAACGTGATGGGCACGCGCCCCACTGCGGTGTCCACATCCAGACGCAATGGCTCACCCAGGCGCAGGCGGTTTTGCTCCAGAAAATCTTTGGGCACCAACACGGCGCTGCGGTCAATCGCCAATGTGTTCATCATCACGCCCAATGGCTGCGGCGCAAAGTCTGGCCGGAAGTAGGCGATTTGCGCATAGTTGGCTCTGTCCACGCCCACAAAGATGGCTTTGCTGGGCGCGTTTTGCACTTTGGGCACGGCCTCGTAGTTGCCGATGCGCGTGGCGTTGCGCACGCCGGGGATGCGCAAATGCTCCTCGACCGGGACGAAGGTGTAATACAACGTTTCAGGCTGGTCTTGCGCAGGCACATTGCTTTCACCCACCGTGCCGCCCAACACGCCGATGGTGCTGCTTTGGCGGCTGGGCACACCCGCTTCAATCAGGCGCACATCGGCCCCCACGCGAAAGTAGGATGAATCCACAAGATGTTGATCAAGCGTATACGCAATCGAAGCCGAGAACACCGCGAGGCCCACCGTAAAAATAAGGAGCAGCAACGGGCCAATGTAGATGCCGGGTGCGCGGGCCAGGCTGCGCAGAGCCAGCAAAATAGCGGTATTCGTTGGCACTTTGCCAGCAAGCCACGCCAGAAAACGCATGATGAACGGAAACAGGCGCGCCAGCAACAACGCGCAGGCGGCCAACATCAACACGGGTGCCAGAAAGCGCACTGGGTCGGCAAATGGGTTTGTGTTTTGGCGCGACACAACGCCAGAAAGTTGGGGCAAGATGCCGCCGCTGAGACGCATTTGATACAGCGCGTAGGCCGCAACCGCGAACAGAATCACATCCAAAAAGATGCGCTGCCACAGCGGCGGTTTGAGGTTGCGCGATTGCGCGCTCCGATAGGCGATGACGTTTTTGCGCGAGGCCGCGATGGCGGGCAGCAGCGAAGCTAACAAGCCCACGACGGCGGTTGCTATACCAAAGCGCAGGGTCTGTGGGCTGAGTTGAACCGGCAGCGCGGCGGCTTCGGACAAAGTGAGGAAACTGCGCAGGCGCGTCATGATGGCCGCCAGACCGAGGCCCGCCGCCAGCCCAATCGCCAACGCCAGCGCGCCGACTAATAGCCCGCCGATGATGTAGAGCAGCGCGATGCTGAACGACGACGCGCCTCGGCTGCGCAACACGGCGATCTCGCCAGATTGGCGTTGCACCACCATGTTGGCCACCATGCCAATAAAGTACAGCGCGGCGGCCAGCAACGGCACGCTGTAGATGACGAGCAGCAGCGTGAGATCGTTGGTGCTGCGCACAAATTGGCGCAGCGCGCCTTCGGGCGAAACACGGATGTCTAAGCCATCGCGTTGGTTTGCCAAATCGGTGGTGAAGCGCTTGAGGCGCTCTAGCAGCGCGGTGCCAGTTTCGGGGTTCAGGGCGCTGCCATCGGTGACGTAGTACCACATCGCGAACTCGGTGTCTTGTTTCAGAAAGGGCGCAACTTGTTTTTCGTATTGCGCCTGGCTGACCATGAAGCCATCTTTGAAGTTTGTGGATTTGAAGAACCAGAAATCCTCACTGGGATTTTTAGCCGCCCAGATGCCACTGACCAGCACCTTAAGTTTTTCGGGGGGCTGGCCTTGCTCGGCGGCGGCGAACAACTCGTAGCGTTCGCCCACGTTTGCGCCGATGTCGTTGGCCAGTTCGTTGTCCATCAAAATTTCGATGACATCGTCATCGCGCAGCTTGGGCTTCTCGCCAAATACTTCAATGTGATTCTCGAAGTTGGTGATGGTGCTGAACTTGCCGCTGCCCACTTGCTTGCCGTTGTAGCGCGGGTCGGTGGGTTCAGGGAAAAGCGACAGGCGGCGGGTATGCACATAGCGCGCAGTGCGGGTGATTGGGAGTTGTAACACATTGGGCAGTTGCTGCGTCACCAACACGTCGTCACGCACATAGTCCTCATACTCAATCGCCTTGCTGCCACTACCCAAAAAGGTAAGCATGAAGGCGAAGGGCGGGTATTGCTGCTGGTCTCCGCTCCGAGCGGCTTGGGCCTTTGCATCAATGCGTTCGCGCAGCAGGCGCAGTTGCACGGCATCGCTAAACGCGGGGATGGCCGAAGCCAGCATCACCACAACGGCCATGCCAAGCATGAGCGCGAGCATGAGGCCAAGCTGGCTGAACACGCGTTGAAGGGCGAGACGAATAATGCCAAAGAGGGGCATGCTGAGTATTAGACCCTAAAATACCTGCACATGAACTCGGACATTCGTGACCGACTGCGGCGATTGGGTGTGCACAAAGGCGCTGCGCATCTCAAGCCCTCGGCAGCGGCGCAGATGAAGAGATTAGAGATTAGAGATTCGAGATTAGCCGACTCTATCTCTCAATCCCCAATCTCCAATCTCCAATCTCTCACCCCCATCTCCACCCCTTACGGCGAGGCAACATTGCGCCGGGCGCAGTATGCGTTGGATTGGGTTCATGGCGACCGAAAGTTGAACGAGGCGCTGGCGCACCCAAATGAATTAATTGCGTGCCTGATGGGCCGTAGCACGCAGCCCTTTGATCTGCGTGACGCATTATTTATAGACACCGAGACGACGGGCCTGGCCGGTGGCGCGGGCACGCTAGCGTTTGTGGTGGGGGTGGGATATTTTGAGGGTGACGCATTCGCAATAGACCAATTCTTTTTGCGCGACCCCGCCGAAGAAGCCGCCATGCTCAACCAGATCGAAGCATTAGCGAATACGCACCCCAACGTCGTCACGTTTAATGGCAAGGCGTTTGATGTACCTTTAATCGAAACACGATTTGTGATGAACCGCTTTGTGCCCCCGTTTGGCGAGAAGCAACACCTGGATTTGCTGATGCCCGCGCGCCGGGCCTGGCGCAGCATGTTGGGCGATTGCAGTTTGGGGTCTTTGGAATACCACCTGTTGGGCGTGCGGCGCGACCAGCAAGACATCGCAGGCTTTCTGATCCCAGAGCTATACCGGCAATACCTGCAAAGCGGTAGCCGCGAGTTGACACCGGAGATGTCGCGGGTGATGTATCACAACCTGCACGATATTTTGAGCATGGTGACGCTGACCGCGCGGCTGATCGACGCACAACTCAGGCCAGGCCACGTAAGCGAACACATCGCCCTGGGCAAACAACACGAGCGCGAAGGGGAATGGGCCGAGGCCGAACAGGTTTATCGCGTTGCTGATTCGTCACTCGTCACTCGGAACTCGGAACTCACCAAGCGCCTCGCCAGCGCCATCAAAAAACAACATAAACATAGCGAGGCGGTAGCCTATTGGGTGGCGTTGGCCGATGCGGGCGATGTGAACGCGATGACTGAACTGGCGAAGCACTACGAGTGGCGCGAGATGGATTTACCGCTGGCGCTGAGCCATGCCAAGACGGCGCTGAGGCTGGCTGAAGACCGCTGGCTGCGCGAGGCGTTGGAGCGGCGCGTGATGCGGTTGGAGCGGAAGATGAAACTGTGATGCGTGATTCGTGACGCGTATTGCGTTGGGCTTCTTGTTGCCCAACGCAATACGCATCACGAATCAGATCAACGTGTAGCCCGACCCGCGCATGTTCTCGATGCGGTAGCCAAAGCGAGGATGATCGGCCAGGCGGCGGCGCAGGCGCGCCAAGTGCGTGCGCAGCAGTTGAATATTTTTGTCGGGGCTTGTGTCTTTCTCAGAAAGCGTAATCTCGATCAGTTCTTCTATCGAAACCGTAGCGCCCCGGCGGCTGTAAAGCAGATCAAACGTGCGGCCTTCCATGGGGCTGAGGCGCAGAAAATCTTCGTCATTAATTTGTATCGTCAATGAGACTGGGTCCCAGATCAATTTATCTACCGACGAGAGATAGGCCGGGCGCGAGGAAGGCATGACGCCGTTGCGAATGACCACCGTTGAAAGGGATTTGGGTTTGGACATCAACGACAGAGTGCGCTCTACCAATTGGCGGGCGCGGTGTTCGCGCATGCTGGGGTCGTCGTCGGGCAAGATGTAGTCTTTAACCCCATGCTGCAAAGCGCGCAACGGCACCTGGATGTCGTTGCCAACCGTGTCCACTAGCATCGTTGGCGGCAGTTCAATCTTTTGCTCTTGCAAAATATCCAGCAAGGCCAGCGCGCCAGATTGAATATCGGCCACCAGAATAGGGGTGGTGGCATCATAAGTGCGGCGCTTGCGCAGCGTGCGCATGGCGCGCAGTCTTGCGCCTACGTTCTCCAAAGCGGCCCGCGTATCGGCGATGGTGCAGGTAATCTGAACGCTGCATCCCGCCCCGGCCAGCCCGCGCACAATAGCTTCATCCGGCTTGTTTGTCGTAAAGTAAATTCCAATTTTCATCCCAGTATTCCTCTTCGATAACCTGAACCTGCTGACCCCCAGATTTCTCTGGCTTATCTTGAACTTAGACGGCACGAAGAGGAAGAGACTGTTTACGGAATTGGGCTCAGCCTTTGGAATGATATTTTTAACATTTACTGCAATAGTGACTGAAAACTTTGAAAGGATGTCAACACGCTGCGCGCCAAAATCAGTCAGAATCGAGAGTTTGTTGAGAGCGAGCGCCCGATGTGGTCGCAGCAATCAACTCCTGCTTCAGCCCCCATAGCTTGGAACTGAGCGAAACGTGATACGTGTGCGGGTTAATCAAACGCTTTACGCCGGGGTCAAGCTGATCGATATCTTTGACGCGCAGTTCGCGCATGTGCTCAATCGTCGGCAGGTCGTAAACACACTTGCCTTCGCGCAGTATTTCCACATGCAGTGGCTCTATCTCCGAAAGCTCGGCTTGCGTAAACGTGCGGCGTTTGATGGCCTCGGTGGGATGTTGCAGCAGCAGGCGTTGCCACTCGCGTGGGTCTTCACTATCCAGCGTCACCAAATCAGCCACCGCTTTGTGGCGCTGGTCATACAGCCGCCACACCCGCTTGTTGCCGGGGTTAATCGTCTTCACCGGCGTCTCGCTGATCTTGATGGCCGGAAGCCACGAGCGCCCATTCTGCACACTCACCAGTTTGTAGACGCCGTCCAGCGCGGGGTCGCCCTGGCTGGTGATGAGGTTTGTGCCCACGCCATACACTAATCTTTTCATCAACGCATCCGCCGAGACGCCGTAGCGCGGCGCTTCCTCCTGCACCTGCGTAATCAACTGCAAAATGACTAACTCATCGAGTTGGTTCGACAACACGATGCGCGTATCCGGGAAGCCCGCCTCGTCCAGCAGCTTGGCCGCCTGGATACTCAGGTAGGCTAAATCGCCTGAATCCAAGCGAATGCCGACCGGCGTGTGGCCCTTTGCTCGCAACGCCTCAAATACTTTGATGGCGTTGGGCACGCCGCTTTCCAGCACGTTGATCGTGTCAACTAATAGCGTGCAATCGTCAGGATACACATCGGCATAGGCCCGGAACGCGCCTAACTCGCCCTGGCCCAACGCTACAAACATTTGGATCATGCTGTGGGCGTGCGTGCCACGCGGCTGGTAGCCCAGCACGTGGCTCATGCCCACGTTGCTGCTGAAATCGGCCCCGCCAATAAGCGCCGCCCGCGTGCCTGCATTGCCCGCGCGGTCTTGGGCACGCCGCAAGCCAAACTCCAGCACCGTTTGCCCACGCCCCACCTCGCGTATGCGGGCGGCCTTCGTCGCAATCAGCGTCTGGAAATTCAGGTGATTGAGCAACGAGGTTTCCAACAACTGCGCCTGAATCAGCGGGCCTTCGATGACGGTGAGCGGGGTGTTGGGATGCACCACCCGGCCTTCGGGTATGGCCCGTAGCGAGATGCCGCTGAAGTCGCCATTCGCCCGCAGCCAGGTTAAAAAATCATCCTCGAACACGCGGCTGCCCGTGCGGGTTTGCTGGCTGCGCAAATAGTCAATGTCCTCGTCTCTAAAATGCGCCTCGGCCATCCAATCCAACAGCCATTCCAGCCCCGCGCTAACGCAAAACCCGGCCTGGTGCGAGCCGTAGTTGGGGTAGCTGCGAAAGAAATGATCGAACTGGGCGTGCTTCTGGTGCAGGCCCATCCGGTAATACAACTGGGCCATGGTGAGCTGGTACTGGTCGGTGAAGAGAATCCCTTCGGCGGTGGCGCGCTGGGCTGGTTTCATATTCTGGGTCTTATTAACTCATGTTGCGCGACAGTAATTTTTGCGCGAAAGCATTCTGAGCGAAGTCGAAGAACGCGCTCTATGTCGAGCTTGGCTAGCGAAGCTCATCCACATCCGCACCCTCCGACTGCGCTCAGGATGCTCTGCACCACAGTTTTTCTGAAGCCACGTAACGCGAGTTGCTAAGTGTGATATTGACACGATAGATTCTAAAACTGTTTTTGGGTAACATAGCAACCTGAACAAAAAGGAGAGAATTTACACAGTATGGAATGGCTATCTAATCCGCAATCTTGGGTCTCGTTACTCACCCTCATCGCCCTGGAATTAGTTTTGGGCGTAGACAACGTCATCTTTATTTCGATTTTGGCGGGCAAGCTGCCGCTGGCCCAGCAGGCCCGCGCCCGTATGACCGGCATCGGCCTCGCCATCTTCACCCGCATCTTGCTGCTGCTCTCGCTTTCGTGGCTGGTCGGCCTCACCGCGTCGTTGTTCGAACTCAACCTCGGCCCCATTCACTTCGCGCCCTCTGGTCGAGATTTAATCCTGCTGGTCGGCGGCCTGTTCTTAATCGCCAAAAGCACCCGCGAGATTCACGAGAAGCTGGAAGGCGAGGAGCATGACCCGCAAGCGGGCAAGGCAGGCGCAACATTCACCAACGTCATCATCCAAATCCTGCTGCTGGATATCGTCTTCTCGCTGGATTCGGTGATTACGGCTGTAGGCATGGCAAGCGAGATTACGATCATGATCATCGCTGTTATTGTGGCTGCGGTGGTGATGGTGTTTGCGGCGGGCAGCATCAGCGACTTCGTCAACAAGCACCCGACGATCAAGATGCTGGCCCTGTCGTTCCTGTTGCTCATCGGCTTCACGCTCGTCGTCGAGGCCTTCCACGTCGAGATTCCCAAAGGCTACATCTACTTCGCCATGGCCTTCTCGGTGTTTGTAGAAATGTTAAACCTGCGCCTGCGCGGCAGGAAGAAAGTGGAGCCGGTGGAGTTGCGCGGTGTGCCGCATACACCCGCAACACACTCGGTCAAGTAATTTCCAACGTCGGCAGCTATCCCGCAGGGACAAACCAGGTTTCTCAGAGAAACCTGGTTTGTCCCTGCGGGATAGCTGTTGCTTAATTCACCCTCTCGCCCTCCACAAACTTCCTGTAGTTCTCCACCTGCTTTGCCTCAACGTTCCAACTCCACCCCAGCTCCTGCGCCATCACCTTCGCAATGGCCGGCGCGGGCGCAACCCCGCGCGTCCAATCTTCAAAGTTGAGATGCAAGCGGCGCACAATCATGTCTTGCAACGTCATCGCCATCTC
>JAYTNY010000243.1:0-3659 GCA_043748055.1 Roseobacter sp. | reverse complement strand
TTCGACACCTACAACAAAACGTTTGTGATTGGGTTTAACGCACAACCCGCAACAGATTACGCAGTGAAGATTGCGCCCGGCATTGCCGATCCGTATGGCAACACCACCCAAGAAACACTGGAGGTGAAGTTCCGCACGGGCAACGCGCCGCCACAGGCCAGCATTGCCATGCCGTATGGCGCGGCCACGTTTAACGCCAACCAACCCGTGCGCGTGGTGGCGACGACGATGAACGTGAACACGCTCAACTTCGAGATGTATCGCTTTGAGCGCATGGAGGACATGCAGGAGCTGACCTACCGCTACGACGTAGCGCCGCCTGCGGCCAATTTGTTTCGCAAGTTCGCACAACAAACAGAAGCGCCATCCAACAAAACCGCGAAAGTGTTAGTGAATTTGGGTGAAGGTGAGGGCAAGCTGGCCCCTGGCATGTATTTGCTGAATGTGACTTCGCCAGAAATACCCAGCCGCTTTGTGCAGCGCGCCATGATTTTTGTGAGCGAGATCAACCTGACGCTGAAGAGCGAACCTGACAACGCGTTGGTGTGGGCCACAGATTTGAACAGCGGTCAACCCATCAACAATTTGCAGTTGGATTTCTTTACGACAACGTACAACAACGAGAAGCAGCGCAACGAGTTTAAGTTGCTGGGCACAAGCGCGACGAACGCGCAGGGCATCGCCTCGTTTAAGAACGAGGGCGGCGCAGAGATGCCCGTGGCATTTGTAATCGCACGCAATCCGTTTAGCGCGGTCTCTGCCGAATGGGGCAACGGCTTTCGCATCTTCGATTTTGGCATCGGCCTGCCGGGCTACTACGGCGGCGATGAAACCCTGCGCGGCTTTGTCTATACCGACCGGCCTATTTATCGGCCCGGCCAAAAGGTGTTGGGCAAGGGCGTGGTGCGCAACGAGGATGATGTGAAGTTCAGTTTGCCCACAGCCGGTGCGCAAATTCAGATTGATGTGCGCGACCCGAACGGCAACGTAGCCCTGAGCAAGCAAGACAAGCTGGATGAATTCGGCGCGTTTAATTTTGAGGTGGACTTGCCCGAGGGTGCGGCGCTGGGCGGCTATTACGTGCAAGTGTTGGTGGCTGGCCGCCCGATTGCGCCCAGCAGCTTCACCGTTGCGGCATATCGCCCGCCGGAATTTGAAGTGAGTGTAGAACCCGGCGCAACCGAGATTGTGCGCGGCACCACACTGACGGCGACAGTGAAGGCCAACTATCTGAGCGGCGGCGCACTGCGCAACGCCAAAGTGAACTGGAACGTGTTGGTGAGCCGCGCCAGCTTTAACCCACCTCAGTTGGATGACTACACGTTTAGCGACAACGATGACCCGTGGCGCTGTTTCGATTGCTGGTTTAGCCAGCGCAACGACCCACCGCCCCAGCCGTTGTTTAGCGGCGAGGGCACGACGAACGAGCGCGGCGAACTGGCGCTGACGCTGCCGATCTCGTTAGAACTACGCGACTATCAGGGCCAAATTATTTCTGGCCCGGTTCAACTGAGCATTGAGGCGAACGCGACCGGCGCGGACAACCAGGTGATTGCCGGACGTGCTAGCGTGACCGCGCATCCCGCGAATTACTATCTTGGCATCGCTACCAATCAATACCTCATCCAAGAGAAGAAGCCGATGACGATTGAGGTCATCTCGGTGGATACTCAAGGTGCGCGCTTGGCGGGCAAGGGGTTTGAGGTGAGCGTGTATCGCCGCGAGTGGAAGAGCAGTTTTGTGGGCGATGACGGCGACACGTCGCTTGGTGGGCGCTGGGAGACGGAAGTCAACGACGAACTCATCACCCAGACCACTGTGACAAGCAACGACAAGGCGCTGGCGTTTGTGCCCTTTGTTGCGCCGAAGGCGGGCAGTTATCACATTGTGGCACGCGGGGCGGATGGCGACAGAGTGGTGCAAAGCAGCCGCTTCGTTTGGGTGACGGGCCCGGACTATGTGCCGTGGTTCCGCGAGAACAACGACCGGGTGAACTTGATCGCCAACAAGTCTTCGTATTTACCTGGAGAAACGGCGACGATCTTGATTCCTTCGCCATTCATTGATGACAAGATCAAAGAACACTTGGCGCTGGTGACGATTGAACGCGGGCATGTGCTGAAGCATGAAGTGATAAAGGTGACGAGCAGCAGCCAGACGGTTGCGATTCCCATCACCAAAGATTTTGCGCCCAATGTGTTTGTGTCGGTGGTGCTGATGAAGGGTGCGGCCCCCACCCCCAGCCCCTCCCCCGTAGGAACGGGAGAGGGGAGTCGTGCCGAGTTCAAGGTTGGCTACATCGGCTTGAAGGTTGAACCGGTGAAGCAAGTGATCAGTGTCACCCTCACACCTGATCAGAAGTTAAGCGAACCCGGCAAGGCCGTGAGTTACGCCGTACTGGCAACCGATGCCGACGGCAAACCCGTCAGCGCACAGTTCTCGTTGGATTTGGTGGACAAGGGCATTTTGAATTTGCTGCCACGCACCAAAGATGAAATTGTTGAGGCGTTCTATGGCCTGCGCAATTCGCGGGTGAACACGGCAGTGGGCCTCAGCATCTCTGGCAACCGTGTGACAGAGGAGCAGGTGCAGCAAGGTGGATTGAACCGGGGCCGCAATGTGGCGTTCGATTCCGCAGGCGGTGCCGCACCTGCTGCACCGGCAGCGACAACAGCCGCGCCTGCACAAGAGATGGCAGTTGCCAAAGCCGAAACACGCCAACAAGAGGGCAATGCACCCCAGGTGCGGCAGAACTTCGCCGACACGGCCTTCTGGTCACCCAGCATTGCGACAGACGCCGAAGGCAAAGCCAATGTGACGATTACCCTGCCCGACAACTTGACGACGTGGGTGTTGCGCGCTGTCGGCATAGACGGCGAGACGAAGGTGGGCGAGGGCGTGGTGAACGTGGTGGCGACGAAGCCGCTGCTCATCCGCCCGGTTACGCCGCGCTTTTTGGTGGTGGGCGATGTGGTTGAACTGGGCGCAGTGGTGAACAACAACACCGAGAGCGAACAAACCGCCACGGTGAGTTTGCAAGCGCAAGGCGTGACGCTGGCGCAGTCTCCATCCACAGAACAAAGCGTGACCCTGCCGCCCAACGGCGAAGCCCGCGTGAATTGGGTGGTGACCACGACGGATGTGCCAGCGGTGGATTTGGTCTTCACCGTGCAGAACGCACAATACAGCGATGCCAGCAAGCCGCGCCTGGCCACTGCACCCAATGGCGGGCTAAAGGTGAACAAGTGGAGCGCACCCGAAGTGGTGGGCACGGCGGGCGATTTGACCGAAGAGGGCGCGCGCACCGAGGTGATTGGGTTGCCCCCAGAAATTGACACGACGCAGGGTGCAGTGACGCTGCGGCTCGACCCGTCGCTGGCGGCTTCGATGCAAGCGGGGTTGACGTATCTCGAAACTTTCCCGTATGAATGCGCGGAGCAAGTGACATCGAAGTTCTTGCCGAACGTGTTGACGTATCGCGCGCTCAAAGAGTTGGGCATTCAGAACCCGGAGCTTGAGGCGAAGCTGCCGGACTTGGTGAACAAGAGCTTGAGCCGCCTGTACGAAATTCAAAACGAGGACGGCGGCTGGGGCTGGTGGCGCGGCGAGGGCAGCAACCCGAACATCAGCACCTACGTGGTCTTTGGCATGTTGAAGGC
>JAYTNY010000242.1:0-5229 GCA_043748055.1 Roseobacter sp. | reverse complement strand
TTTTTTGAGATGAACGCGCTAATCACCGTCTTGAAACCCGTCGCGTCCACTTGCCGTGCCAACAACGAAAGCAGCAGCGGCCAGCCGCGCGTGCGGGCGTGCCATTGCGCAATCATGTCGGGGGTCAGCCCGTTTAAGCCCACCAACAAAGTATTGGCTTCGGCGGATGAGAACGCGAGTTCATCCGCAGCAAACACAGCGAATCGTTTGGGCCAATAGGCATCCGGCGACATGCGCCCGCTCAGCACAAAGTGATGGGACGGCGAAGCCCGTTGCGCATTCAACCAGGCCAGCGCCTCGGTGGCGCCGTGCAGGTGATGGATGTCGTCCAACAGCAGCGTTGCGCCTTCCATCAACACTGGTGTGAGGCGCGCTTGCAACTGCGCCACGTCGCTATCCTCGATGGATAGCTGAACGTGCTGGGCATGGGGCTGTTGCAACAACAACGCACGCAGCAAATGGCTCTTGCCATAACCCGCCGGCGCAATCAGCAAGACCGGCCCATCGCGCAACGCCACACCCATGCGCCGGACGAGGCGAGGCCGGGCCAGGGTGCGAGCAGCACCGTTGAGAGGCGAAGTGGAAGTCATGAAGGTCTACGTCCAACTTACATGGAGCACACCCTCTTGCTGAATCAGTTGCTGCACAATGGACGCCGACAACCCAAACACCTTGTCTTTCTTAAACTTCAACTCGCAGCGCAGGGTCTTGTGTTTGGCTTGCAAGTCGTAATCCAAATTCACCATCTTCACCCGCACGCCCAGCTTTTCGATCTGTTGTCGAAAGGCTTCATCGCTGGGCGCATCCATGCGCGCACGAATGGTGAGGGTGGCGTACCAATCATTCTTCACGCGCCGTTCGAGGGGTGGCAACACAAACAGAATCATGAGCGCAATCAACACCCCTGCCCCACCCAACACAAACAGGCCCGCGCCAAATGCCAAGCCCAACATGGTGACAAACCACAACGTGGCTGCCGTCGTGACCCCTTGCACGCGGTTGCCATTGCGAATGATGCTGCCCGCGCCCAAAAAGCCCATGCCCGACAGCACACCCGCCGCCAACCGCGCGGGGTCGGGTCGGTTGGGTGCGCCGTCGGATGTAGCTTGGTTGAGCAGCGAGGCCGAAATGATCATAGCGATGCAGGCGGCGACACAAACCAGTATCGTCGTGCGCAGGCCAGCGGCGCGGCCATGGCTCTCGCGCTCGGTGCCCACAATTAGCCCAGCGACTAACGCGGCGAGAATGCGCAAGCCCAGATCGAAATAGGTTAAGCCGTTTAGCGTGACCATACAGGCAGTTAACGCGTGGAAGGCCCAGGTGTCAATCGCTTTTGAACACCGATTGCGACCCAAACAAAAAGGGCAACCCGCTCCCCAACAGGTTACCCTTTCAATACACTGATCCAGGCAGAGCTATTCAAGTATGCTGAATCAGTGATGGATACTATAAAGCACCAGGGAGATGTGTCAGCAAGACACTTAGCTCATTCCAAGATTCAGTTATGCAAACTATTTGATATTCCACACGGTCAACTCATCCAAGCACGCCTTTGCACTGTCGTCGCCCTCGTGCGTGCCGCCGCCCAGCACAATGCGCGGGGTGTTGAACTTGGCCGCAGGGGCTTCGCCCAGCAAGCGCCCGTTCACATACACAAACAGCTTGCCGTTCACGCGGTCAACCCCCATAAAGTTGGAACCGGTGGGCTTGATGGCGAACGATTGCGTGGACTCGATCACCGGATCAGCCGTCCACTCGCCTTTGCGCTTCTCGAACACCACCACCGTTTGCTTGTCCGGTGTCAGGCTCAGCCAGTAGTGATTGTCCAGATCGGCCCCAAAGCCCATGGCGCACAGCCCGCCCGCCGGGTCTACGCTGCACCGCACCTCTGCCGAGAAATTCTTGCTAAATGTGGTCTTGGTCACATCCCAAATCGACCAGCCCGGTTTGTTCACCGCCATGCAATACTCACCCTCACTGATCTTCATCTCGGTCTCCTCGCTCTTAGCGGGTGCCCACACGTCCTTGCGCAGCTTGTCGAACTTATCTTCAAAGGCTTTCTTTGCGCCTTTGGGCAAGCCCGCCACGCCGGTCACTGTCAGCTCAGTGCCTTCGTCCAGCTCCAACCGATACAACGCACCCAGGCCTGCATCGTCGGCATTGGTTGGCTTAAAGTCGAAGACGCCCTTGCGCACTTTTAACGTGGTGCGGCTGCCCGGCTCAATCGGGTCGCCTTCCAGCAAGTTGTCGCCCCAATCATCCGCCTCCGGCGAGACGATGTAAATCTTCGCTACCGCCTCACTAGCGTCGTTCACAATCTCGACGTTCACCAATTCGTCGCTGGTGTTTGTCTCGGCCTTGCCACCATCTACTTTGCCGCTCACGCTCAAGGCATCGCCACTCAACTCGCCCGCTAGCGCTTCGCCGGTCGCCAGGCGTGTCACCTCAATCGCCATCGGCTCGCCCGCTTTCTCGCGCAGCACGCGACAGAAAATCTCCAGCGTCTCTTCCTCAACCAGCGCTTCGCCGTTCAGGCTGGTAATCACATCCCCGGGCTGCATGCCCGCCTCCGCCGCCAGCGAGTCTTTTTGCACCGAGCTTACCCAAATACCGCTGGCAAACTGGCTCAGCACCGCACGCGGCAAAATGCCGATGGCGTCCACATCTTTGCCGTCTTTCAGCGCATCCAACATCTCCAGCACAATGCTGGCGGGCGCAGCAAAAGACTGGCGCGCCTCTTTGTTCTGTGCGGCATTCACGCCCACCACACGCCCATCCACATTCACCAGCGGCCCACCGCTGCTGCCAGGGTTTATCGTCGCATCGTGTTCGATGCGGTACTCGATGCCCGAAATAGCCGTGTTGCCGTTGGCCCTACCTTTGCTCACAATGCCGCGTGTCAGCGTAAATTCCGGGTCGCCCAGCGGGAACCCCGCCGCATACACATCCAGCCCGGCGTCAATTTCGTCCTCGTTCCACGCCAAAAACGGAAAGTTCTTGCCGCTAATTTTGATGAGCGCAATATCGGCGCACTCGTTGCGCGCAATCACCTTCACGTTGCGCGGAATCACCTCGCCGCCCACATAGGCCTGCAGCGAATCGGCGGCTACCGCCACATGGTTGTTCGTCACCGCCAGCCCGCTGGGGTCGATGATGAAGCCCGACCCACTCCACTCATCCGTCACCGCCTCGTCCGCGCCCAGCTCCCAAAACGTGCCACGCGCCACAATCCGCACCGTCGCTTGTTTCACATTCTTATACGAGTCAATCGGTGTGGCATCGGCGCTGGTCGTCGTGCCATTGCTCTGGCTCGGCGCAGCCGTCGCACTTTGGCAACTCTTGGGCAGCGTTATTTCTACTTTTTTGTTGATGTCGCTGTAGCTGACGCTAAAACTTAGCTTGCCGTCCACACTCGCGCCGGTCAACTGAGTCTTCCCGGTTCCTTTCAGCTCCAGTTTTACCAAATAGCTCCCCTCCGTCGCTGTCCACACATCAACGCGCGCTTGCTTAAACTGGTCGCCATTTTTGTTTAAGCCTTCCAGAAAAGGTTTGCCAGTTGGCGAAGCTGAATCCACAACATAGTGCTGTACGTCTATGCCGTTTACAGTTTCGTCGCCCACCAAACTCGCAATCGGCGTCTTGCTTTGCGAGAGCGCCGTAACAAGCTCGTTCACCGCTTTGTCAAAATTTTCTCGCAAGCTGTCAATTTGCTTTGTGAATCCGTCATCATCGCTCTTCTGGCAAGTTGCTTTGTCGGCCTCCAGCAAAACATAGGCATCGCTGCCAAAGTTCAGCACCGAAACTTGCGTGCCAGGCGGATAGCCTTCTTTCAACTGCTGCACCAACAAGCTGCCACCCAACGTGGTTCGGCGTTGCTCCTTCTGGTTGTTCACGTCTATTTTGGCAAACACGTTGCCCTTCACCGCTATGCCGCCAGACCCCGTTCCTACGGATTTGCCATCCTGCGCTATCTCAAACTGCAAGCGCAAGCTGTTGATGACCGGATACGTATCCGAGAGCGGTTTGATCTTGATCGGCACCAGCTTGCCCTGCGCCTGCGCCGGTTGCGAGAACACAACGCCGTTCAGCGCCAACATCAACGCCAACACAACGGGCAGCACTCGTCCTTTTATTTGTAACTTCGTCATCGTCTTCCTCCATCCAAACAATATCAAGCCAAAATCAAACCACTAACTCACTCGTGCGAATGCGGCTAATTCCCCCGCCATTCTCGATGCTACGCCCACCGCCAAAATTGCGAAAGTACGGCTCGCCCTTTAGCTCGGCGCGATAAGACGCAAATAACATGGTGGGGATCGTGGCGACCAGCGGGGCAAATATCTCGTCACAGGCAGCGTAACGCAGCAAAGTGCCAGACCCTTGAGGCCGTACCTCAATCACCCTTCGCCCAATCGTCCGCATCGCCACACCAATCTCCTCGGCCCGGCTAGCATCCCGTTCGCTTGCACTGATTAGAAACGTGGGCGTGTTCGCCATCTTGGCAAAGTATTGCAAATGCGCCCATTCTTCAACGTCCTGCGCCAGCGCCGGGTCGCCGCTGGCCTCCAGCACTTTGGCCGCGCTGAATAAGGCGCTGGCGCGATTTGGCCCGCTGCCGCAAAACACAAACTCGGTCGCGTCCAACGTCTGCTGCGCCAGGTCTTTGGCCGCAGCATCGCTCAATCGCACGGTCTCGCGGATGGCATCCGCACAGCCCATCAATTTGCTGCGCCAGCCCTCGGCGTGGGCCGCACTCAGGTGGCCGCGCACCTCGCCCAACCGAATCGCACTCAAATACAACATGACCAGCGAGGCAAAGAACGAGCGCGACCCCGGCACCTGCACGCCTTGCGCATTCGGCACATCTGGCACGAGCGTGGTTAGTACGTGTTGCGCCACTTTGGCGATGGGTGTCGTGTCCGAGCTGGTGATCGCCAACGTCGTCATGCCGCGCTGCGCCGCCCGCATCACCCCCTCAATCGTGCGCGTCACCCCGCCAGAGACGGAGACGCCGATGACAGCCTGGAGATTGGAGATTGGAGATTGGAGATTGGGGGTGGGAGCCATCGCATAGCGCGCAAACTGCATCGCCATCATCGGCTCGGTGGGCAGGCCGCCCAGCAGTTCAATGGCCAGTTCGGTTGCCTCGCAGGCGTGGTGGCTGTCGCCACAGCCAACGGTGTAAAGACGCGTAAGAGGCTGGCATAGCGCCTCATCAAACACGCGCTC
>JAYTNY010000241.1:0-16643 GCA_043748055.1 Roseobacter sp. | reverse complement strand
CATCCGGCCAAATTGGCCGCCCGCTGCTTTTCAAGGGCTACAGCCGTGAAAGTTCCATGCCGCCCAACCTGCTGACGGATGTCATGCTCACCAATTCGTTCATCCACGACTTTGATGCCATGCGTTGGTTGATGGGGCAGGATGTAACCGAGGTCTATGTGCGAGGCGTGCGCACCCGCGCACACTTGGGGCCAAATTCGTGCGATCTGTTGCTCATTCAATGTGCGCTCAGCGATGGCGGCCTCGCCACAATTGAGGGCTATCACAGCGCCGAATATGGTTACGATATTTTTGCCGAGGTGGTGTGCGAACGTGGTGTGGTCGAGACGATGCAGCCTGATGCCGCACGCGTCAAACATCAACACCAAAGCGGCCTGAGCATTCACCCCGATTGGCTCTCGCGCTTTCAATCGGCCTATGTGATTGAGTTTGAAGAGTGGGTGAATTCGTTGCACGGCAAACGCGTCTTCACAGGTGCTACCGCGTGGGATGGCTATCAGGCCGTGTTGATTGCCGAGGCCTGTATCCACGCCTTGCACAGTGGCAACCCTACGGCAATGCAAGCCATTGCCAAGCCCAGCCTTTATCAATAATCCGCTACCGCCATCACTCTCTCCGCTTTAACTCGTCTGGCGAGGGTCGCTGAAAAAACTTCATCCACTCACGCAAATTTGATTCGGGAATTGTGAAGCTGCCAGCGGGCAAGTGCGCGTTCCGTTGAGCCAATCGCTCAATCAATTCGTCATCGGGCACATCCAAAAAGTGAATCTCGCTGCTTGCGCCCAACTGCACTGCGCGGGCGCGATAGTCCTCTCGTTCAGCCTGCGCCCAAAAGCCAAAATCAAGAATCACACTCACGCCTAGCGTCAGCACGCGCTCTGCCACTCCCCACAACATCGTCTCGATCAAATCGTGCCGCTGATCGTGCGCTGGGTCTCCTAGGTCTTGGCCAAACAACCGCGTTTGCCATTCGTCGGGCGTGAGGCGCAACGCGGAGCGCTCTTGCGCCAGTTGTCGCGCCCGCGTGGTTTTGCCCGCGCAAGGCAGGCCGACCATGAGATGCAGGGTTGGCATTTCACACGCGCACGTAATCCACTACCAGCACCCGCGTGCGTGCGGGCAGCGTGGCTGGGCTGATCGTCACCTCACTCGCAAACGCAAAGTCCACGGCTGTGTCATCGAAATAGGCCAGAAATTTTTCGACCCAGAACGAGTTACGCGGCCTATACGTGAGCGTGCGGAAGTGCATGGGCACAACCAGTTTGGGTTGGATGTGGTCAATCGCGGTCTTGAGGTCGTCCAGCTCCATCGTGGGGTGCCCGCCTGCTAAGGCCAGCAACACATCCACGCCCTTAAAAAAGTTGATGTGTGCGTCCGAGAGCGGATTGCCCACATCCCCCAAATGCCCGATGCTGACGCCATCTACAGTAAAGCGATACATGCCGTTCTGGTCGGGATGATGCTCGCGGTGGTTCAAGGCCTCCATCGCCTCGATGGCGCTGAAGCTGATGCCATGCTCCACACGCGGTTGCCCTGCCCGCGCCAATTCAAGGGCATTAATTGTGACATGCTGGCCCGGCACCAGATGGGTGTTGCAATGAAAGCTATCGTTGTCCGAGGACATGATGACGACATCTGCTGGTTCGGTAAAGGCGGTGTATCCGGCGGTCTCCGGGTTATACGGGTCGGTGATGATGCTCGTGCCGTTGTCTGCTGTGATGCGAAAGCTGGCGTGTCCATACCATTTAAGTTTCATGATTTATCTCCATTTGGGAACAACATTATTTTTGCATCCTCGCGCGTTTCTAATCGCTTGAATGCAGCGATGCCCTGGCTCAGCGGCAGCCGCGCGCTCACCATCGGGCGCAGGTCTAACCGGCCCGATGCCATGAGGCGAATGACGTTGGGGAAGGTGCCATGCCCGCTGTGGCCGAGCGAGCCAGCCAGTTGCACACCGCGCACCTGGTAGGCCTCCAACGTTAGTGGGGTGGGCTGCTCCGAGCGGCCAATATGAATAACGCTGGCCCCGACGGCGAGGCACTGGGTGAGTGGGCTGAGCGTGCGCGTGGGCGCGCCGGCGGCCTCAATCACAAAGTCCACGCCATGCCCGTGCGTCAGGTCTAACAGCATTTGGTTGAGATTGATCTCGCGGGGGTCCAACGCCGTTGTCGCCCCCAACTTTTGCGCCATCTCAAGGCGGCGGGCAGACACATCAAACGCAATGATTTGCGAGGCACCCGCTGCGCGGGCCAACGCAATGGCGGCCAGGCCAATGGGGCCGCCGCCAAACACGGCCACATACACACCGGGCTTCCAAGTGTTCAGGCGGTTGAACATGGCGTGGTAGGCCACACCGGTTGGCTCGACCATGGCGCCCAGCACCAGGGCCTCGTGCGCGTCGCCCATGCGCTCGGCCAGCTCGGTGAGGGGGTAGACATACTTGGCTTTGACGGCGATGCGCTGGGCCATTGCGCCGGGCGTTGTAAAGCCCAGCTCTTCGATGCGTTTGCAGTGGTTCACCAGCCCACGACGGCAGGCATCGCAGGTGCCGCACCAATGCACTTCTTCGCTCGTCACCAGATCGCCCACGGCCAGATCGCGCACGGCGCTGCCCACTTCGATGATGCGCCCGCTGTATTCGTGGCCCAGCGTGTTGGGCATGCGGGTGAGGCCGGGGTAGAGCATGTAGCCATCTGGGCCTGCCTCATACATGTGCATGTCCGAGCCGCAAATGCCGACGGCGGCTACTTCGATTAACACGGAGTCTGGGTCGAGGGTTGGCTCGGCGGTGTTGAGGTCGTACGTCAAGCACGGGTTGCGCCACACCGCCGAGCCTGTGATGGCGGTGCGCGTCTCTAACTCGCGTGGGGTGGGGGTGTAGCTGGGTTTGGGTTGCCAATCGGCCAGCAAACGTAATGCGTGCATGGCGCGGGTTATAGCGCAATCTTAGTTTTGCGGTAGATAAGCTGCATCGGTATTTGCGGCACGAGCTGCGGGACATCTTATCGCTTGCAGGTTTCCGATGGGTAGAGGAAGATATTGAGGTGTTAAACCATATCTGACCCCCGACCCCTAAAGGGGAGTCGTTGATTTTCCGTTCGAGGTCATCCATCAACTTTGATAGATGAGCTTATAGAAAAAATCGAGGACTCCCCTTCAGGGGTCGTGGGTTCTGCAGGGTGAATGATGATTAAAGTAGCAAATGCCCCGTGTTCGTGGGGCGTAATTGAGGGAATTGATGGCGAGCGCGGCGGCTATGCGCGGGTGCTGGATGAGATGCACGCGACGGGCTATGTGGGCACGGAATTAGGCGATTGGGGCTTTATGCCCACCGACCCAGCCCAACTGAGCGCCGAACTGGCGAAGCGCGAACTGCAATTGATCTCGTCGTGGGTAAGCGTGAATTTGCACGATGCCAGCCTGCACGCGCAGAGCGAGGCCGATTGTGTGCGCACGGCGAAGCAATTGGCGACGGTGGGTGGGCCAGGTGCATTTGTGGTGCTGGGCAACGACCCGTATGGCGACCCCATCCGCACAAAATTTGCCGGGCGCATTACACCGGGGCAGGGCATGAGCGAGGCGCAGTGGGCCGTGTTTGCCGAGGGGGCCAACCGCGTGGCGCGGGCGGTGAAACGTGAGGCGGGGATCCGCACAGTGTTTCATCATCACATTGGCACGTGGATTGAAACGCCGCAGGAGACGGCGCGGCTGTTGAAGATGACCGACCCAGAGGTGTTGGGCTTGTGCTTCGACACTGGGCATTACCGCTTTGGCGGCGGCGACCCACTAGTGGGGTTGAAGCAACATGCAAAGCGCATCTGGCATGTGCATTTCAAAGACCATGATCCGAATGTGGCCGATCAATCGCGGTTGCGGGAATGGAGCGGGGTGCAAGCGGTAGAGCACGGCGTGTTCTGCGAGCTGGGGCAGGGGGATGTGGACTTCCCGGCGGTGTTGGCGGCGCTGAAGAAGATGAACTATGCCGGTTGGGTGGTGGTGGAGCAGGATGTGCTGCCGGGCACGGGCAGCCCGAAAGAGAGTGCGCAGAGAAATAGAGAGTACTTGTGGGGGATTGGGCTATGAAGTACGACTCAACAAATTTAGTGGTTCACCCAAACCCCGACCCCAACGCAACCCTCATCACCCGCATTACGCCTGCTGATGCAGGTTGGGACTTGATTCATTTTGAGGCGCGACGATTGCGGGCAGGCCAATCTCACCCACACGACACTGGCGAGAACGAACTGGCGATTGTGGTGTTGAGCGGGATGATTGACGTGGACACCAATCGCGGGCAGTTCTTTGGCGTGGGCGAGCGCAAGCATGTGTTTGCGGGCAAGCCCGAAGCCGTGTATTTGCCGCGCCATACATCGTGTGTGATTCGAGCGGTGGAGGATTGCGAATTTGCGCTGGGCTGGTGCGCCACAGATCAGGATCATCCGCCCAAGTGGATTCATCAGCGTGACGTGCCCACCGAAATTCGTGGCGGCGACAACGCCACGCGCCACATCAACGGCATTATTCCGCCGGGGTTCGATTGCCACCGGTTAGTCGTCGTCGAGGTGTATACGCCGGGCGGCAATTGGAGCAGCTACCCGCCGCACAAGCATGATGTGCATCGAGCAGATGCTGACGGCAAGATTTTGGAAGTGAAGCAGGAAGAGGTGTACTTCTACAAGATTGACAAGCCTGAGGGCTATGCGTATCAGCACGTTTACACCGATGAGCATTCGTCGTTTCAGCAAGCAGGCAACCCGTTTGATGCGGTGGTGCTGGCGCGCAACAACGATGCGGTGTTGATTCCAGGTGGCTATCACCCGGTATGCAGCCCGCCGGGTTACACCACGTATTACCTTAATGTGTTGGCAGGCAGCGCGCAGAGCCTTGCAAATTTTGAAGACCCGAATTACGCATGGGTGAAAGAGACGTATAAGGGACGTGATCCGCGCGTGCCACTTTATTGAATGCGTGTTGCGTCATGCGTCTTGCGTTGGGTACCAAGTGAAAGCACGAACAACCAACGCAAGACGCAACACGCAACACGAAGGAATGATCTATGACAACATTTAACGGCCCACTGCACGAGATGGCGACCACAACGCCGACGCAGTATTTGAACGACTCGTGTTCGGTGGAAGAATTAACGTATGCGATTGCGCGGGGCAGCGTGGGTGCAACCAGCAACCCGGTGATTGTGGGCAACGTGCTAAAGAAAGAGATGCACTTGTGGCGTGACTACATCGCAAACACCATCAAACAAAACCCGCATTGCAGTGAGACTGAGATTAGCTGGATGATTTACGAGGCGCTGGCCTTGAATGGCGCAAAGTTAATGCTGCCGGTGCATGAGCGCACGGGCGGCAAGCTGGGGCGGCTATCGATACAAACCGACCCGGCGGCCTACAACAACCCGCAGGCCATGTTGCGCCAGACCGAATATTTTGCAGGCCTGGCGCCCAACATGCAGGTGAAGTTTCCTTGCACCAGCGCGGGGGTCAGCATCATCGAGGAGGCCACCTATCGCGGGGTGAACCTCAACGTCACTGTTAGTTTTTGCGTGCCGCAGGTGATGGCGATTGCGGAGGCGGTGGAACGCGGGCTGCGGCGACGCGAGGCTGAGGGCAAAGACACCCGCACCATGACGCCGTATGCCACGATGATGGTGGGCCGCTGCGACGATTGGATGAAGCTGTTGGCGAAGCGCGATGGCATTGATATTGACCCAGCCTATTTGGAATGGGCTGGCGTGGCCTGTTTTAAGAAGGCGTATGGCTTGTATCAGCAACGCGGCTATCGCACGCAGTTGCTCTCGGCGGCGTATCGCAACTTTAATCACTGGACGGAGTTTGTGGGCGGGCAGGTTTCGATGACGATCCCGTGGGACTGGCAGGTGAAATTTAACGAGAGCGAAGTGAAGTCTGTGCCGAAGATGCACGTGCCGGTGGATGAGCAAATTGTGGATGCGTTGTACTCCAAGATTCCCGATTTCCGGCGCAGCTACGACGAAGACGGGATGACTGTGCAGGAGTTCGACAGCTATGGGCCAAACGTGCGCACGCTGCGGGCGTTCATCGAGGCGTGGCATGGCTTTGTGGGGATGATTCGGGAGTTTATGTTGCCGAACCCGGACTTGGTTTAACACGAAGAAACGAAGAAGGAAAGAGACTTCGTTTCTTCGCTTCTTCGTGTTCAAATAATCCTTATGCTTAACCTCCAAAACGTTATTGCTCGCCTGAGCGAAAATTCGATAGCCATTGCTGCGCTTTTTCGTGGCGTGAGCGAATTGCAGGCGCGCTGGAAGCCGGATGCCGAGGCGTGGTCGTTGCTCGAAGTGATGAACCACCTGTATGACGAAGAGCGCGAAGATTTTCGCCAGCGGTTGGATTTGACCTTGCACAAGCCTGGCACGCCCTGGCCGCCCATCCACCCCTCCGCCTGGGTGACCGAGCGCAGCTACAACGCGCGCGACCCGCAGATCTCGTTAGATGCGTGGTTGCAGGAGCGGTATGCATCGTTGGTGTGGTTGCGCGGGTTGCAGAACTCGGACTGGCAGCGCAGCGAAAGGAGCGGGGCGACGCACGCGGGCGATTTGCTGGGCGCATGGCTGGCGCACGATCACTTGCATATTCGGCAGATGAATGAGTTGCATTACGCTTACATCAAAGCAACCGCAAAGCCGTTTGATGTGGGGTATGCGGGGGATTGGTAAAGCGAACCCCCGACCCCTAAAGGGGAGTCGTTGAGCTTTTCTACAAGTTCCTCATTTTTGACGAATTGATGAACTGCAATAAAAAGTCTACGACTCCCCTTTAGGGGTCGGGGGTTTAAGGATTTCGATGACTAAAACAATTCGTCTCACGATGGCTCAGGCCGTCATTAAGTTTTTGAAGAACCAACACAGCGCACGCGACAGCCACACACAGCCCTTCTTCGGCGGCTGTTTTGGCATCTTTGGGCATGGCAACACCAGTGGGGTGGGGCAGGCCTTGCAGCAGAACCCCGACTTTCGGTATTACCAAAGCCGCAACGAGCAGGCGATGGTGAACGCGGCAGCGGCCTTTGCCAAGCACACCAACCGCTTGCGCACGCTGGCCTGCACCAGCAGCATCGGCCCCGGCGCCACCAACATGATTACTGGCGCAGCGTTGGCAACGGTGAACCGCTTACCCGTGTTGCTGCTGCCCGGCGATATTTTTGCGCGGCGCAATGTGGCCCCGGTGTTGCAGCAATTGGAGAGCGAGCATTCGCAGGATATTTCAGTGAATGATTGCTTTAAGCCGGTCAGCCGCTATTGGGATCGCATCAATCGCCCCGATCAACTGATTACTGCGTTGCCAGAGGCCATGCGCGTGCTAACCAGCCCCGCCGACACGGGTGCAGTGACGCTGTGCCTGCCGCAAGATACGCAGACCGAGGCATTTGATTACCCGACAGCGATGTTCGAGAAGCGCGTGTGGACTATCCCGCGCAACCGAGCCGACCGTGACGCCATCAGCCAAGCCGCAAGCTGGATAGCCAATAGCCAATCGCCAATGATCATCGCAGGTGGCGGCGTGCGCTACAGCGAGGCCACCCAAGCGCTGAAGCAATTTGTGCAGGCGACGGGCATCCCGGTGGGCGAGACGATGGCGGGCAAGGGCAGCTTGCGTTACGACCACGCGCTGTGCCTGGGCGGCATCGGCGTCACTGGCACGTTTGCCGCCAACGAGATTGCGCTGGAGGCTGACTTAATTATCGGCATCGGCACGCGCTATAGCGACTTTACGACCGCCAGCAAGACCCAGTTCCAGAATCCGAATGTGCGCTTTGTGAATATTAATGTGGCCGAGTTCGATGCGGCCAAGCACAGCGCGCTGGGGTTGGTGGGCGATGCGAAGGTGACGCTTGAAGAACTGAGGTTGGCGTTGGAAGGTTGGAAGGTTGGTGCGGATTACATCTCACGCGTTGCTAATTTGCATGATAAATGGGAAGCCGAAGTGGATGCGCAATACGCCGTGCGCCATGCGCCGCTGCCCAGCCAAAGCGAATTGGTGGGTGTGATCAACGACCTGGGCGACCCAGAGGCCGTGATGGTGAACGCGGCGGGCAGCTTGCCCGGCGATCTGCACAAGCTGTGGCGGGCACGTCACCCATCCCAATACCACCTGGACTATGGCTTTAGCACAATGGGCTATGAGATTGCGGGCGGATTGGGCGTGAAGATGGCCGATCCGAACCGCGAAGTGTATGTCCTCGTCGGCGATGGCTCGTATCTCATGCTCTCGAACGAAATTATTACCAGCATTCAGGAGAACTTGAAGCTGACGATTATTTTGATGGACAACCGGGGTTACAAGAGCATCGGGGCGCTCTCGCGGTCGTTGGGGCAAGAGGGGTTTGGTACGCGCTATGCGTTTACCGACGACGGACGGATGACGACGGACGACAGTGAGAGTGTGCGAGATTTGCCGGTGGATTTGGCGATGAATGCGCGCAGCATGGGCGCGTGTGTGCTGGAGTGCAAGAGCCGCGACGAATTTGTGAAGGCGTTGCAGGCGGCAAAAGACATCGCCTACACCACCGTGATTTATGTGCAGAACGACCGCTATGTGGGTACTCCCGGCTATAGCTGGTGGGACGTGCCGCCCGCTGAGGTGAGTGAGATGCCCAGCGTGCAGGCGAAGCGGGCGGAGTGGGAGGTGATGCGGGGGAAGGAGAAGAATTTTTTGTAAGGCAGTGATAATAGCCTTTTTAAGGAGGGTAATGCGATGACATTGAGTGAAGTGCTTCCGTCCATTCGGTTGTTGAATGCTTTCGACAAGTTGCGTTTGATTCGCATCTTGGCCGAAGAACTGGATACAAATGAAGACATTGCGCCTCTTCAACCCAATAAGGTGTACTACATGCCAACGCCTTACGATCTGTATGGTGTGGCGGAGAAGTTGATGGACTATTTGAAATCTGAATCCAAAGAGAACTGAGACATGGTGTTCAAATATTCCACGCGTAATTCAACGCAGAATGAGTTGGATAGCTTGCCGCGCATTCCGCTGGTTCTAACAAATAGCTCACGCAGCTTAAATGCAATGGGTCTTGTAGATAGCGGTGCGACGATTAACGTACTCCCATACACACTGGGGCTGGATTTGGGAGGAACTTGGGATGATCGCAAGGCCAACCTCCAACTGGCTGGCAATTTAAGCAATTGGCCTGCGATGCCCTTCGTCGCTATGGCGATGATTGATGACTTGCCGCCTGTGAAATTGGTCTTTGGTTGGGTGCGTAGCGACAACGTGCCACTCATTTTGGGCCAGACCAATTTCTTTGTGGAGTTTAGAGTTTGTTTTGATCGGGCGAAGTTTGAGTTTGAGGTTTTGCAGAAGGCGAAGTGATGAATCGCGGTGCGCCGCGAGATTTTCGAGATATTTATCGTCTCTGTCACAGTGGCTTGTGCAGCCTTGAGAATTGCTGGCGTTTGTGGCAGCAACGCAAAATTGCAGCAGGCGACCCGTTTGAAAATCCCGAGGCCGAGCGCGAACGTGCGCGGCTGGCAATCTGCACGCATTTGGTTCGCGTAGCTCAAGCACGGCCCGCCGCAAAAATTAACGATGTTGCCGAACAAGCTGATGCCGAAGCCATGCGCGATTGGTTTGCACACACCGTGTGCGCAGGAGTGTGGCCGTGAATGACGTATTGAACTGGCTGGACGGCAGCCTCTACCCCGATGTTGAACCGCCGGATGACTTACCCACGTTTGAATCAAAAATTGACTTTATTGCGCGGCTGTGCGGTGCGTGGGACTTTGGCGTGTTGCCCGACATGGTGACGGTGCGCGAGGTGCAACGTAGCGAGTGGCGCGATGCGATTGATGCGTGCCAGATGCTGACTTCGCCCACATATCATTTATTGCGCATCTGGCACGGCTTGCCCATTGCCCCGTTTTTGGGCAGCATCTCGGCAGAAATTATGGAAGATGAAAGTTTACGTTACGTGTAAATAAAACAAATGGAACCTCTAAAAATCGCCCTCCTCGGCGCGGGCCGCATAGGCCAAGTCCACGCCAACACCATTGCCACCCGCGTGCCCAGCGCACAACTGGTGGCTGTGGCCGACGTGTACGAACCCGCCGCCCAGGCCTGCGCCGCCAAGTACCGCATCCCCACCGCCAGCGCCAACCCGCTGGATGTGATCAACGACCCCACCATAAACGCCGTGCTGATTTGCACGACGACTGACACGCACGTCACCCTGATTGAAGCTGCGGCCAAAGCAGGCAAACATATTTTTTGCGAGAAGCCCGTAGCGATGACGCTGCCCGAAGTGGATCGTGCCCTGAACGCCACAGCGAAGGCGGGCGTGCAATTGCAACTGGGCTTCAACCGCCGTTTTGATGCGAACTATGCCCGCGTGCGCCAAGCCATCACCAGCGGCGAGATCGGTGACTTGCACATCCTGCACATCATCAGCCGTGACCCTGCGCCGCCGCCGCTGGCCTACATCAAAGTCTCCGGTGGCCTGTTTGTGGATATGGCGATTCACGACTTTGACATGGCGCGCTTTTTGACCGGCAGCGAAGTGGACGAGGTGTATGTGCAAGCCGATGTGCGGGTAGACCCGGCCATTGGCGAGGCGGGCGATGTAGACACCGCCGTGACGCTGTTGCGCTTTGCCAACGGCGTGATCGGCACAATAGACAACAGCCGCAAAGCCGCGTATGGCTACGACCAGCGTGCAGAAGCGTTTGGCAGCGGTGGTGCCATCCACATCAACAACAATTACCCCAACAGCGCCGTGCTGAGCAACGCTGCCAGCGTTCAACGCGACCTGCCCCTAAACTTTTTTATGCAGCGTTACACCGAAGCCTATGCAAGCGAGATCGAGCAATTTGTGCATGCGATTGTGAACAACACACCTGTGCCTGTAAACGGCCACGATGGCAAGATGGCATTTGTGATTGCGCTGGCGGCGAAGAAGAGTTTGCAAGAGAAGCGGCCGGTGAAGGTGAGTGAAATCCAATGACCACTGACATTCGCATTGCCTTCATCGGCGCAGGCCGCATGGGCCTTACCCACATCCAAAATCTGGCGGGCTTGCCGGGCGTGCAAGTGCGCGTGGTGGCCGACGCCCTGCAAGACAACGCCGAGCATGGCCGCGCCATTAGCAAAGCCGAGCGCGCCACCACCGACATTGACGCGGCGATAACCGCCAACGACGTAGACGCAGTGGTGATTAGCACGCCGACGAACACCCACGCCAGCCTCATCGAAAAAGCCGCCCGCGCCAAAAAAGCCATTTGGTGCGAAAAGCCAGTAGCCCTGAGCCTGGCCGAGACGCAACGCGCCGCGGCTGTGGTGCGCGAGATGGGCGTGCCCACGCAGATGGGCTTTATGCGCCGGTTCGATCCGGGTTACGCCGCCGCCAAACGCAAAATTGATTCGGGCGAGATTGGCCGCATCGAAGCCTTCCGCGCGTTGGGGCGCGATGCGCGTTTGCCGCCCATCGACTATCTGCGCGGCAGCGGCGGCATTTGGTTGGATATGGCTGTACACGACTTTGACCTGGCTCGATTTTTAGTGGGCGAGGTGGACGAGGTCTCGGCATGGGGCGCGGTGCTCATTGATGAGCGCGTGCATGAGGCGGGCGACATTGACACCGGCGTAGCGATGTTGCGTTTCGCCAACGGCGCATTGGGCACCATTGAGACCGCCCGCCGCAGCGCGTGGGGCTACGACATTCGCACCGAAGTAGCTGGCGCAACTGGCAAACTGGTGGTCGAAGGCTTCCAGAAAACGCCCATCACGCACTCGCACAGCGGCGGCTATCACGGCGATCATTTCGAGCTTTTTCCAGACCGCTTCGAGGCCGCCTACCGCCTGGAACTTGTCGAATTCTTTGAGGCCTTGCGCGCAAGCCGCACCCCATCCCCTGGAATTGATGATGCGTTGGAAACCCAACGCTTAGCCCTGGCCGCCACCCAAAGCTGGCGCGAGGGCCGGGCAGTGAAGGTGAGCGAAATAAATTAGGTCTCTTGCAAAAGTAGGGGCGTTGCATGCAACGCCCCTGCGAGCGCTGCGTGCCAAATGACTTTTGCAAGAGGCCTGCTGATCGGCTATTAAAATGACAGCGCTTTGACAGATTTCAATTCCATCCTCAAGACCTGCGACGACTTAGCCGAGCAGTTTGCCAAAACCGCCGACCAGCACGACCGCGCTGGCAGCTTTGCCTACGACAACGCCGAGGCCATGCGCACCGCAGGTCTCTCCAAAATTTGCGTGCCAGCCGAATTTGGTGGCGATGACCTGAACGTGTTACAGATGGCCCAGGTGCTGATCGCAATTGCGCATGGCGACGCCAGCACTGCGCTGGGTCTGGCTATGCACTTGCATGTCATTGGGCAAGTGGCGGAGCAGCATCTATTTCCACCAGATGTGACTGCGCGGCTGTGGCAGGAATGCGTTGAGCGCGGCATTTTTGTAAACAACGTTGCCAGCGAGCCGGAGATGGGCAGCCCTTCGCGGGGCGGCTTGCCTGCTACGGTTGCGGTGCCGGTTGATGGCGGGTTCGTCGTCAATGGCCGCAAGAGCTGGGTGACCTACGCCCCGGCCCTCGATTACTTCTTCACCACCGTCACCATTCGGGACGGTGACAAAGAGCCAAGCCCCGCTGCGCTCGCCATCAGTGGCAAGGCCGAAGGCGTAGAGCTGATTAACAACTGGGGCAACGAAGCCATCGCCCTACGTGCCAGCGGCAGTTGCGATGTGATTTTCAAAGACGTGTTTGTGCCCGCGCACTGGCTGCTGGAGATGCGCGACCCCGGCCAAGTGCGCAGCAGCAAGTTGCCCCCGGGTTGGAGCGGCATCGCGTTCGCCTCAGTCTATTTGGGTGTGGGCGAGGCGGCGGTGCGCGCAGTGGCGCAATATGCCCGACAACGCGTGCCCACTGCGCTGGGCAAACCCATCGCCGAGTTGCCGCACATTCAGCGCAACATCGGCCACATGCAGGTGTTGCTTACGGCGGCTAAAGCCGTTTTGTTGGATGTGGCTCGCAAGTGGGCCGAACAGCCGGAGTGCCGCACAGGCATGGATGCCGAGTTGGCTGCCGCGAAATATCTCTCCACCAACGCGGCCATTCAAGCCACCGACATCGCCCTGCGCACCGCCGGTGCCAGCGGCTTAGACCGCCGCCTGCCCCTAGAGCGCCTGCTACGCGACGCCCGCGCTGGCCTCATGCACCCCCCGCAAGATGAGGCGGCGTTGGAGCTGATTGGACGCAGGGTGATTAGGGATTAGTGATTGGTGATTGGTGATTGGTGATTGGTGATTAGAAACTCACTAATCCCTAATCACCAATCCCTAATCACCATTTACCAATATGGCCGAACTCACTCGCAAAAAAGTTATCCAACTCATCGCTGCAATCAGCAGCCCGAACTTTGGTGTCAAACTTTCGGGTGTGGATTTAAGCGGACTGGATTTGACTTACCTCAATTTTGAACATGCCGATTTGCGTTCGGCGAATTTGCAAGGGGCGTTGTTGCAGAAGGCGCAGCTCGGCCATGCCAACTTTCAATATGCGCGGCTCATCGATGCCGATCTTTCGGGGTGTGTCGGCGAAGCGGCAAACTTTGAGGGCGCGCGGCTTTTTAGGGTTAACTTTAACGATGCCGAACTAAAGGAAGCCAACTTTAAGGAAGCCGAGATGCAGGAAGCCAAGCTGCAAAAAACAGTGCTGGAACACGCGCGCTTTAACCTTGCCAATTTAGAGAGCGCCGATTTGCGTGGAGCCAAGCTGCACCGTGCGCGCTTGGGCCAGGCTCGGCTGGTGGCCGCAGATTTAGGTGGCGCGGATTTGCGTGAAGTGGAGTTGAACGAGGCCGATTTGCAGTGGGCCACCGCCGTGCGCACGGACTTCTCCATGTCCTACATTCAGCGGGCCAGCTTTATCGATGCCACGCTAGCGATGGCGAAGTTCCACGATTGCAACTTGAATGATTGCCTGATGATGCGCGCTGACTTAACCGAGGCCGAGTTCAATCGTGCCTTGTTGAAGAACGCGAATTTAAGCAAGGTAACGCTAGGGCGCACCAACTTCTCCGGGGCCAATTTGCGCGAAGCCATGCTGCCGCCAGACTGGCAACTCAAGTCCATCGTCGGTGAGACGATTGAGCCGGGCGGTCTGAAGATTTAAGGCTGCAACCCCAACTCTGCCACAATCGGCGCATGGTCGCTGCCGGCTGCATTTGCTGGCGTTTCTGATTTTGTGGCATACCAACGATAGTTGTAGAAGATGTGATCCAGACGCGCCAACGCGATGGGCGAGGAGATCGGCACTGAATCGCCAAGCAAGCTAATTTGGCGGCTGTGTTGGCTGGAGGCCGGGAAGGTGAAGCCGAATAACCAGCCTGCCTCCTGGTGCGCCTCTTTCAACTTCAGGTCTTGCAGCGGTGCGGCTTGATAAGGCAAATTGAAATCTCCGACCACGATGAGTGGGCCGGTGGTGTTCTTCACTTCCTCGGCCAGCCAGCCAAATTGCACCTCGGGCGTGCGGTGCAAACTGGGGTTGCGATACGACAAGAAATTGCGCCCGCCCAACACATTGGTGCGGTAAGCATGCACCGACCACAGTGCAACCTCGCCCTCTGGCGTGTCGGCAGAGACTTTTAGCACGCGCGAACGCTCTTGCTCGATGCCGACTAATGTGAGCGGATAGCGGCTGATGAAGGCTTGCTGGGTAGTGGGGTCGCCCAGCATGTAGGCGAATTGGCCGGGGCGGCGCTCGTTTAGCTGCACTTTTAGCTCGGCCAGCAAATTGCTGTCAATCTCTTGTAACGCAATCACATCCGGGTTTTCGTGCGCGATGACATCACCGATGGCAGGTAGGTCTGCGCTGGGGTTGTTGATCCAGACGTTGAAGCTCATCACCTTGAGCTTGAAGACGATATTGGGTGCGTTCTCGAAACGAGGCAGAAAGAGAGTAACAACGTTGGAAGCCGTGAACGCGATAGCCACCAACACACCCAAAGCTGTTTTGAGGTGAGCGGTATAGAAGGTGATACCGAGCGCAATCAACAAAGGCGCCAGCAACCAGGGTGTGAGGACATGGCTGAACATGCCCAGCCCAGCCCGTGGGGCCAGCCATTGCAACGCAAACAAAGCGATGGCGACTGCGGCTATAAACCACATCAAGCTCAAAATAATTAAATTGAAGATTTGGCGCATAAGAAAAATCCTTTGTGTAAATGACGACGTATGCAGACTGTCGGTTTTGCAACACAAAGCTGCGCTGTTGGCGGAAGCGTTGGCAAACACGTTACGGAAAAGCATACAAGCCTTGCAGCCATCTTGGTTGCAAGGCTTGTATCGTTCTCATCCCGAACGCCTGAGTGCTTGCCTACAAACTAACTGGCCCTTGCGAATTTGGCATGGGGGGCGTGTAAACCTGCAAACCGGTGGGTGGGTAAGGCTGTGTGCCGAAGCGGGTCAGAATCAATGCCCCCAGGCCCCACGAGGACGCCAGAAACCCAATCAACACCCCCAGCACGCCCAGCGAGCCGAGCAAGGCCAGCACACCTGCGCCCACCGCAGTTTGGCCGACCACGGTCCAGTCTTGTTTGCCAAACCCGCGCATAAACCATTCGCCCAGCATTTTTGCAACGCAGGTCCAGCCCACAAAAACACCCACGCACCAGGCCAATGCCAGCAATATGGCACCGGGGATTAGGCAGAGGGTGATCGCCATAAGCAGCATTGCCATAGTTACGGCGATATAGCCCAAACCACCCACTGCCGTTGCCATGCCGAGCTGGCTACGGGCCGTGCTAATTGTCCGCGCAATGTTTTTGGGGATGAGCGAGATAACCATGATGGCTAACAACGTGGCCAGAATGATGCCGCTCAACTCAACAAAAATGTTGCCGTTCCAGCGATCAAACCAGTCAATATCGCTGTTGATGCGAAAGTTGGGCCAGCGCCCGCCATTGGCTGCGGGGCTGCCTTCACTGGTGCCAGAACCAAAGATGCGGTCGAGATCGGGCAATGGGCCATTGAATTGCGTTGTGCCCTGGTGAGTCACGGCACCAATATCCTTTTTAACCGTGCCGCCCAGCGTGATGAGTTTGCCTTCCACCACGGCACCCTTGAGCAGATGCACTGTGCCACCAACGACATTGACATCCCCTGTGACCGTGCCTGCAATCTCCACGGTGCCACCGGCCACGTTCACGCCGCCCTCAATGCGGCTACCTGCGCGTGTCTCGGCAGTGCCCCCAATAATATTGAGGTCGCCTTGCAGCGTCTCATCGGCCTCCAGCGTAAAGCTACCGCCGCTCACGGTTTGGTCGCCTTCAAGGGTTCGGCGGTCTTCGGCGCTGAATTCAGCTCGTGGTGTAGCAGGCGCAACCGGTGTAGGTGGGGTTTGGCGTTGTGCAAATGTGGGCGCGGCCATAATCAAGGTAGTCGTCAGCGCCATCGCGATAACTAACAAGCCGCGTGTGTGTTTCGTTTTGTTCATTTGGTTTACCTTCCTGGCTTTTTATACGCAGAGAAAGCCATGTTGTTGCGCACTTGCTGAGTGCCTTAGGTTTTCTGATTTGAACCACAAAGACACAAAGATCACGAAGGGCTTCTTTGTGTTCTTTGTGTCTTTGTGGTGAAAACCTAAGGCAA
>JAYTNY010000240.1:0-14235 GCA_043748055.1 Roseobacter sp. | reverse complement strand
TTGGCGGCCAGTGCGCCTGCGGAGGTGAGTGCGTTGAAAATGGTGGACTTGCCGACGTTGGGCAAGCCCACGATGCCTGTTGATAAACTCATAATGTTTGACTCATTCTAAATGGGGCGGTTCATGTTTAGATAGGTTGGGTGTGATTGTATTTCGTGTGTATACTAATTGAAAATGACACACACGAAATACATTGTCTTGAAGGAAAGATCATGGCTCTAGTAACACCTCGAAAAACCACACGTGTATCACGGGCTGTGCGCCTCGCTCCACGTCGCGCGGGTCGTCCAAAACTAAACAAACTGCGCCGGCAGGTAAAGCTGTTGCCTGAGATTGATAGCTATCTGCGAGACTTGGGTAATGGTGAACTGAGTATGGGTATTGAGCGTGCTGCTCGTCTAGCCCAGAATACCGCTCAGGTGCAATCTAGTGATGACGACGCTCGATTGAATTGGCTTCAAGAACGCGGACTTCTGTCTCAGCGCGCAACCTCGGTGCCGAAAACGTCGGCTTTACTTCCGTATAAAGCCAATGGCAAGCCGATCTCACAAATGTTGGCTCAAGAACGACGTTGAACGGTGGAGCTAATTCAATTCGTTTTGTCTATTAAGTTTGCTATTGTGGATATCTACTTTTGGGACACCAGTGCATTGGCTAAACATTACTTTCAAGAAGTAGGCACTGTCAATGCTCGTCTTTGGTTAGCGAATATCTCACTTCAACACTGGATCACTCGCATTACGCTTGCCGAAATTTCTTCGGCAATTGTTAGACGCATGCCTCCTGCGGATTCCACACGCTACCTTGCTCAGTTCGACACTGATGTACGTAGCCTGCAAATCGGTAGCTTAGATGATGGATTGGTGACCGATGCAATCAGGCTTACTCGTCAGCATCATTTGCGTGGTTGCGATTCGCTACAGCTTGCAGCCGCATATCGCCTAGCCAATGCGATAGTGCAATGGAATGTATCTCAGCACAGCATTGACAGGTTCTACTTTGTTTGTTCTGATGATGACCTAAACCGTGCTGCGCAAGCTGAAGGGCTTGTGGTGATGAATCCTGCGCAACCCTAGTCGTGTCTTGATAAGCTATGGGTAAAGTGCAACAACAACTGGGCAGCCTGAACGAAAGCGATGCATTGCGCGCACTCCTGCATGGCTCCGAGCGCGCGTTGGCCAACCTCAAAGCCGCATCGGCCAACGATGTGCAAGAACTTCTCACCGACATCGAAGACGCGCACCAACTGGTAGATCGCCTGGGCGCGTTGGGGTCGGATGTGCGCCCCGAACGCGCACGCCTGGAAACGCTGGATGACCGCTTGGTGAAGGCTGCACGCCCCATCGTGAACGCGCTCGGTGGCGCAAGCCAATTTGCAGCGCTCCGCCAGAAGCTCAACCCCACGGCCACCGATGTGCGTTGGCGGCTGGACGACGTGCTGGCCGATGCCAGACGCAAAACGCTGCGCCAAATCGGCATCTCGGTTGCCGTCGCCGCCGTGTTGTTGTTTGCGGTTTGGCTGGCGCGTCCCATCTTGTTCCCGCCCGATCCGGTTGGCGATGCCATCAATGCCGCTCAGAAGTCACTCTCAGAGGGCAACAAGGTCGCGGCTCTCAGCGCCATCACCACCACGCTGATGCAGATGCCGACCAACACGCAGCTATTAATTTGGCAGGGCGTGTTGATGGAGCTTGATGGGAACACGGCAGCGACGGCGTCGTTCGACAAAGCGCGCGCCATCACCCCAGCGCGAGATTTTTTGATCGAGCGGGCACAGGTGTATTACGGCTTCAGCCAATATGCCAAAGCCGTGGCCGATATGGATGCGCTGCTGGTGGTGCAGCCCGAATCTGCCGAGGCCTATTACGTGCGCGGCGGCGCGTATGAAGGTTTGGGCGACAAAGCCAAAGCCATCGAGGACATCACCAAAGCCTCGGACATTGCGCAGGCCCAGGGCAACGACACGCTGTATGCCACCGCGCGCGTGCGGCTGGGTATGTTGATGCAGGCACAATAAAAAGGTTGCAAGTTACAGGTTTGCAAGGTTGCAAGTTTGAAGGTTATCGCGTCCAAGCTAATCCGCCGTTTCCGCCATCCTCGCTAATTTGCGTCCACGCTGTGCCATCTGCGTTCATTACAAATAAACCATCGTAAGCCAGCACCGCGATGTGTGCGCCATCGGGCGAGGGCGCGGCGATGGGGGCTTGCAGCTTGGCTTGGGTGAGTTGAACGAGATTTGTTCCGTCAATGCCGTCAAAGTTCACCCGCCACACCTGGCCCGACCAACTGTGAGCCGCAGCTACCTGCACACTCAGCAGCGCATCCAGCATTCGCATAGGCACTCTTTTGTTGCTACTACCACTCAACAGCGAGACATCGGCGGCGGAGAAAATGAGTTGCGTGTCGTTCAGCCAACGCGGGCCATACACATCCTCAAACTGGTTAGGCTTAATGACTATGCGGTCTTCGTTTGTTTGTAAGTTTCGGGCGCGGATGCTGCGGGTCAGGCTCATCGGTTGGCTGGTGTCCACAAATACATAGGCCAGCCATTCACCATTCGGCGAGGGCGCGGGCTGAAAGGCGTTGGTGATGAGGGTGCGCGCCGAGAGCATATCTTTTGCATCGCCAACTTGGATTGCTAGAAAGCTGTCGGTGGGCTTGGGCGAATCGCTTTCTGCGCCCACACGTGTAAAAAAAATCTGCGTGCCGTCGGCGCTCCAGGCGGCATCCTCGTACGAGAAGTTGCCGAGGGCGGGCAAGGCCAACTTGCCATTGATGTACAAGCCAAATTGCTGGGTGGGGACGCCATCACCCGTTTTCTTTGCGCCTTGCAGCACAAGTTGCCTGCCGTCTTGGGTTAGGCTGGGTTGCGCTGGGAAAATATCGCTTGGCGTGTTTACACGGCCCACTTGACCGGAGGCCAACTCGATGCGCCAAAAATCGCCGAGAGCCTGATCCACCCACAGCCGCCCCGCAAGCTGCGGCGCAGGCGTGGCTTGCGGCGGCCCTAGTGTGGGCACGGCTATTGCGGTTGGGGTGGGGGGGATGGGTGTCGCGGTGGGTTCGGGCGAACAGGCTATCAGCCCAATCAACAGCAGCCCGCAAAACACAAACCAGGTTTTTTCAAAAAACTTGGTTTGTGTTTTGCACTTGCCCGCGCCGTTATCACTTCGCCAAAAATTCATTCATGGCCCCGAACAATTCGCGCATATCTTGTTCGCTGGTGTCGGCCATGTGGGCAATGCGAAAGGTCTTGCCCTTCATACTGCCATAGCCATCAGCAATGCTCATGCCCTTTGTCGCCAGAAATTTGTTCAGCGCACCTACATCTATGTTGCGCGTGTTGCTGATGACCGTGACGGTGCGTGAGGCATAGCCTGCTGGGGCAAACAACCCAAAGCCCATTTCCTCGGCCCAGTCTTGCGTCATCTTCGCCATGTGCGCGTGGCGCTCAAAGCGCGCCTCCAGGCCCTCGGTCAGCATGTCATCCAGTTGCTTATCCAGTGCATACATCAGCGAGATGGCCGGGGTGCTGGGTGTGTTGTTCTTTTTCAAGAACAGCTCTAGCTCGACAAAATCAAAGTAATAGCCGCGACTCTTGATGGTCTTGGCCTTCGCCAACGCACGGTCGCTGACGGCGGCAAAGGCCAGCCCCGGCGGCAGGCCAAAGCATTTTTGGGATGAGGTGAGCAGCACGTCTAACCCCAGCGCATCGAATTCGATCTTGTCGCCCGCCAGCGAACTTACCGCGTCTACCAAAATCAACGTGTCTGGCGAGAGCTGTTTGATGACGCCGACGATGGCCTCGAGTGGGTTGCGCACGCCGGTGCTGGTCTCGTTTTGCACAATCGCAATCGCATCAAACGGCGTCTTGCGCGCTTCAATCGCCTGGCGCACCAACTCTGGCGTAATAGCCTGCCCGCGCTCCACAGCAAGCACCGTAGTCGCTTTGCCATTGCGCTCAAACACATCGGCCCAACGCTCGCTAAAGTCGCCACACACGGTGGCCAGCACGCCGCGTGTTTCGTCGTCGGTCACGCAGTTGCGTGCTGCGGCCTCCCACAAGCCGGTGCCGCTGGAGGTGCTGAGATACACCCGCTGCCGAGTGAAAAACACGTGCTGCAATTTGTTTTCAATTCGTGCAAATAATTCTTCAAAAGCCTTGCCGCGATGCCCAATCATCCATTGCGCCTGCGCGTCCAAAATGTTTTTGCGCACTTCCACCGGGCCGGGGTTGAAGAGCTTGATGTGCGAATCAGTTTTTGTCATGGTTTGTTGTTGGCTGTTTCAGCCTGTGAAATAGCGCGCGGGATTATAGCGACGCCTGCTAGGCATAAAGATAGAAATTTGATTGCAGCTTTATGGTTATTTTTCGACAATTGTTTTAATCTTGTTCGTCAGAGGGGGAATCAGGCGCTTGCTCACAGGAGCCTGAAACAGAATGCCAGTGTGCGAGGGCGCTGACGTTCTGTTTCAGTGTTCTTTCCTCAGTAGTTCTGTCAAATCACATCAAATCAAAGGGCGTGCCTTGCCGCGCGCCTGTTGCGCTTCGCGTAAATTACACAAAGCATTGGAATCACTATGAACAAAAAAGGCTCAACGATCTCAGCACTTGTCTCAGCGTATGTGCTTCGCGTACTGGTTGTTTTGGGGATGTTGCTTGCGCCGGGCATAAACCCTGCGCTGGCCCAAGAGGCCAACCCGCCCGTGCCCGTCATCACCCCCCAGCCTGTAGGCTATGGCGTTATTCCGATGGAGCAGCAGGCGGCAGAAAGCCTGCCCGAAGCAACTCCCACTGTTGTTGAAAATGCTGATGCTGGTGAGCTGAGTGAAGCGGACTACAGTGACACGAACACTGAAGAGCCAGCGCCAGAAGCCCAACCCGAATTGCAGATTGTCGAGCCTTTGACCCCGCGCAACACGGCCATGCAAGGCATGGGCATGCAGGTGATGGGCATCAACTCCCCCAACTTGCCAGAAGTGCAGGGTGTGGTGTTGTTGGATGTGGCTGTGCCCGATACTACCGGCGCGGGTGAGACATTGACCTACACCTATCGTTACTCCAACACCAGCGCGTCGCCAGTGCACAACGTAGTGGTCGATGCAAGCTGGTCGAACTTTATAGGCACTACCCAGCAACAAAAGTGCTACGACATCGGCTGCCCCGCCATTTTTGTGGATGGCCCAACGGTGATTACCAGCACGCCACCCAGCACAGCCAACATGCGCTATGTGATTGGCACGTTGGCGGGCAACCAAAGCGGTAATTTCTCCGTCATCATGCGTGTGGATGCAGCCGATTACCCCAAGACCGGTCAGGCCATTGCACGGCCCGCTGGCTCGGGCAAGCTCTACCGAGACAACAACTACAGCACATTAATTAGCGATGACACTGCAAACACCATGATTGTGGGGCCAGTGCTGGTGCTCACCAAAACCGCGACGAGCATCTCGCCCATTTACACCGGCCAGTCGGCTGAGTTCAACATCCGGCTGGGCAACGCCAGTGCCACCGGCGACCAAGTGGGCGGCAGCATTCGCGCCGATGCCCGACCAGGCACCAACGTGGTGCTAAAAGACAGCTACCCCAAAGGGGCGGATTTTGTATCAGCCACCGGGCCATATGTGAAAGATGATGTGTCGCGCATCGTCACCTGGACGTTTCCCTCGCTAGCCGTCGGCACTTTCCAAGATCTGAAAGTGGTCTTTCGTAAAGTGGATTCGACGGATGATTGCACCACGCTGGACAACGATAGCTACGAAGCGACGAGCAACGAGTATCCCTTTCAAAGTGCCAGCAAGCGATATGTGGTGCGAGGGGCTATTGCCTCGGTGCCGGTGGTGCCGCCGCTACAAACGCCGTACATCACGCCCACCGTCAGCACGCTGTATTACGGCAACGACACGATTATTACGATCACGGTGCGCAACCACTACACGGCGGCGTTGACGAACATCGTGATGAAGTATGTGCTGCCGGAGAACCTGGGTTATCTGAACTTCATTGGCGCGGATGTGCCCATCAGCTTGCCTGTTACGGCGTTGGGGGGTGAAGTGGGCTGGCGGTTTGATCTGCCTGCCGCTGCGACCAAGACGATCCCTGCGATCAAAACTTTTGCCATTCTGGTGCGCGGTGCTTTCTTCGATTCTTCACAAGATGGACGGGCCAGCCTTGTCAGCAGTGGCAACACAGCATTGCCAATCACATGTGCCTTTAAGGTAGGTGGCCCAAACGTAAAGCCGCGTATGGTGGTGGTTAAAACCACGACGGAGCCAGAACGATTTTCTAGTACTGAAAACGCCTATTTGGCCGAGCGTAACGAAGCTTTTCCGTTTGTCATCACAGTTACCAATCGTAGCCAGGCCGATGTGGCGGGTCTGACCATCACGGATACGCTGCCGGGTAAAGCATCGGAGCCGGGTGCCAATATGAGCTATGTGCCAGACTCCGGCTTGCTAGATGGCGTATTGCGCAACCCAGATGTGATTGTGAACGGTTACGCAGGCAAATTGGTTTGGCACAACCTGAGCATTCCGGCCAACGGTGTGTTGGTGCTGCATTACCGCCTGACGATTCAGGGGCGCGATTTTTACAAATATTGCAACACGGTGAAGGCGGGGTTGCAGCGAGAATCGTTTGATGACAACAAGAACAGTGTTTGCATCAAGATCAACCCTGATATTGAGCTGGCCAAGACCGCCGACCGTGCTGCGGCCGGGCCGGGCGAGGAAGTGATATTTACGCTGCGGGTAACCAACCACGAAACTGAAACGCACACGGTTGGGCTGTTCGATAAGCTAGGCAAGTTTGCCTTTGTGCGGCAGGTTTCGGGCTATGCCCAGCCTGTAACCGTGTCGTCGCCATTGGCTGGGCTAATGTGGCCGCTGGTGTCGCTGGACCCAGGGCAAACTTTAGAGACGCAAATTGTGGCGCGTATGCCGGATGAAAACTGCGCGCAGACGCAGTATGAAAACGAAGTTTTGTTTGGTTATCGCAGCGAGGGTGCAGACTATTTGGTGCAGCAGATACCGCCTTACAAAGTGGCAGTGAAATGTGCGGCAATAGAAGCCAACAAAACCGCGAACCGCACAACGGTGAGCCTGCGCGATTTGATGACGTTTACACTGACGTTGAGGAACCTGAACCCGGCGGACGTGCTGACAAATGTGCAGGCAGTGGATGTGATGCCGTTGGGCTTCAGCTTTGTGGCGAATGCCCCTACCAGCGAGATTCAAACGCTGCCTACCCAAACAGTGCGCGCCGATGGCCGCACGCAGTTGACCTGGCTGGTGGGCAACGTGGGGGGAGCGCAAACTCGTAGCATCCGCTTTTTAGCGCGTGCATCGGATACGGTGGGCAGTTTCGAAAACTGGCTGACCAGCCAAAGTTCGGTGACTCGTCGGTGTGTTTCGAATTGCCGAGGCGAACTTGAGAATGGCGCAGTGGTGACGTATACCGCGTTGCCGTTGGTGGTGCAAGCCATGAACACGATTGCACCCCAAGTGCTGGAAACAGCTTGTGCCCGGCCCGGCGACACGCGCACGTATCGCCTGACGATGGTGAACACGAATGTACACAGCTACGAAAACATCACCATTACGGCAGCCTTGCCGATGGGGCTGCGCTTCAGCCGCGCCATCAGCGGCACCACCACACCGCAGCTCATTGCCGAGACCGATGGCAGGCAGACCGTGCGCTGGGTGGGCCAGCGCATTAATGCCAAACCCAACGGCGTGTTTGCGGCCCAGGTGGAATATTGGATGGAGCTAAGCGTGGGCAATGTGCTGGGCGATTTGCCCACCGTTGCAACGGCGACCAGCGCCGATGGGTTGATTCCCCGCAAGGATGACGCGACCGACCCCAGTGTGCCCGTGTGCGTGCCCAATGCGCCAGTGATGTTGAAGGCGGCGAATGTGTCACGGGTTATGGCAGGTGGTGAAGTGGTTTATCAGATTACATTGGCAAACCCGACTGGTAGCCCCTTGAGCATATTTGTGAGCGACCCATTACCGGGCAACTTTAGCTATTTGGGCATGGTGAGTGGGCCGGAGCCTGTGGTGAATGGCAGCATTCTAAGTTGGGACAACGTGAACGTGCCTGCGGTGGGCGGGCAGCCTGGGTTGGCAAAACTGGTCTTCCGTACCCAGTCGAATGGAGAGACCAATCAGGTCTATACCAACACGGCGCAGGGCAGCGTTGGGGTGGATGCGACGAATGCTTTGGCTGAGGTGTTTTTGGCTGCACCCCTATCAAACCTGACCGGTGTGGTCTTTAACGATGCAAACGATAACGGTGTTCGTGATGGGGCTGAGACTGGCATTGCCAATGCGACGGTGACATTGACACTGAGCAGTGGTGCCGTGGTGACACAGACGAATGGCCAGGGAGCGTATGGGTTCTATGGCCTGACGGCGGGTAACTTTACGGTGCAGGTGGGGCCACGTGCAAATCTCGGTCACACCAGCCCGCAGAGTGTGAACGGCAACCTGACCGCAGGTGTGACGACGACTGTGGATTTTGGGTTTGGTACGCTGCCAACAATTTCGGTTGGCGACGTTTCTATGAACGAAGGGGATTTGAGTTTTGAGTCGATGAGCTTTGCCGTTACGCTTTCGAAGCCCGCGCTGGTGCCCGTGATGGTGGATTTTGCGACGGCCAATGGCACAGCCACTTCGGCAACAGGTGATTATTTGCCCAGAAGCGGCACGCTTACCTTTTCTATCGGTGAGACTAGTGCCGTGATTACAGTGCCTGTGCACGGTGAAACACTATATGAACCCAATGAGACCCTATTGCTGAATTTGAGCGCTGCTGCAAATGCAGCTATTGCCGATGGACAAGGTGTGGGGACGATTGTGAACGATGACCCTGTGCCTGTAGGGCCATTGGTTACTATTGGCCAGCTAGGGGGGCAGATCTATGTCTCTGAAACAAATTCGGGCTTCCGGGTGGTGGTGCTTACGGTGACTATGGCGAGTGCTTCATCTGTGCCAGTGACGGTGACCTATGAAGCACGAGGAGATTCTGAGGCGGTTAATGCCACAGTCAATGAGGATTTCTTGCCATTGGTAGGTGCAATTGTTTTTGCTCCAGGGCAGACTGTTAAGAACTTGAATTTGCAAATTCGAGGTGACACGGTTTTTGAGAGCAATGAAGCCTTGTTGGTGCATTTAACTGGCGCGACAAATGGAACGCTTGGTGTGCCCAGTGTGCAATTGGTAGGAATCCTCAACGACGATGCACCGGTATATATCATCCCGACAATCTCGATTACCTGTGGCGCGACTTATGAGGGAAACACGGGTAAACGCATTGTGCCTTTCACCGTAACGCTGAGCAGTGGCACGGGTTACACCGTATCATTTCTGGCAAATACAAATAATGGCACTGCCGTTTCTGGTAGCGACTATGAACCCAAAGGTTTCTCTGTGCCGTTTTTGCCGGGGATGACGCAATGGGTGTTAAGTACCGACGTGTTGGGTGATACTGAGTTCGAGCCAAATGAGACATACGATGTCAAGCTAAGCGGTCTCGTCAGCGCAACGCTTGCCCCGGGTGCTTCGCCCTCGGCCGCCTGCACCATCTTTAACGACGACCTACCGCCAGGTGTCGTGCCACGTGCGTATCTACCGTTGCTGAGAAAGTAACCCAATGGGGCGAGTCTCTGACTCGCCCTTTTTGTTTTTCCTTTGCCAAACGAGATAATGTTGGCAGATACAAACCATGAGCCAAGATTTAATTGACCAGGCCGCCACCTATCTCGCCACCATGCGCTTTGAGATGCTGACTGTGGATGCATTACCCGAAGCCATTCGCCCAACGAACTTGACAGCAGCCTACCAAACCCAGAGACGCATGGTGGGGCAATTGCTGGCGAAGCGCGGCGGCCAACCCATCGGCTACAAAGTGGCCTGCACCAGCGCCTTGGCCCGCGAGGCCCTGCGCGTGCCGCACCCGCTGTTTGGGCAATTGCTCTCGTTTAGTACCTTTAGCAGCTCGGCTACGTTACCTGCCAGCGACTTCACCGTGCGTACCATCGAACCCGAATTTGGTTTTCAGGTGGCGCAAGATGTGCCCGAATCGAATCAGCCCTACACCGCCGAGAGCGTGGCTGAATTTGTAGGCGATGCGTTCCCGTCCATCGAGATCGTGAACCACCGCTTTAACGATTGGTCGTTGGCGGGCGCGCCCAGCATTGCCGCCGATAACGCTATCCATGGGGCGTGGGTGTATGGCAAGCCATTTGCAAATTGGCGTGCGCTGGATTTGGCTGCGCACGAAGCGGTGCTGACCGTGAACGGCAAGATTGAGCGGCGCGGCACGGGTGCTGCTGTGCTCGATCACCCGCTGAACGTGATTGCGTGGCTGGCGAACGAATTGCCCAAGTACGGCAAGCGCCTGAAACGCGGCGACTTTATTACGACGGGCGTGGTGTGCGATGTGTATCCGGCGCAACAAGGCGACACGATGACGGCTGACTTTGGCGTGCTGGGCCAGGTAGAACTGGCGTTTGTTTGAATAGACCTTAAGCGAAATTAATCTTTTCACCACGAAGACACAAAGATCACAAAGGTTTTCTTTGTGCATCCTTTGTGCATCCTTTGTGTGCTTTGTGTGCTTTGTGTCTTCGTGGTTATTCGCATTGTTTACGTCTCAGCCTTTGCTCAGTCAGCCAAAATTCTGCACAAAGTTTGGTAAAACTATGCAAATCATGATTGAGATACAGCCCGCCCAAATAAGCTATACACCCCTCAGCGCGCCCAAACGCTGGCTGCTGATTGCGTTGGGCACGGTCTGTGTGGGCTTGGGCGTCTTGGGGGCTATTTTGCCGGGTATGCCCAGCACGGTGTTTTTTATCAGCGCGGTGGCGTGCTACACGCGCAGCAGCGAGCGGCTGTATCGCTGGTTGGTTTCGCGCCCGTGGATGCAGAAGCCGTTAAACGACATGGCGAACTACAAACGCACAGGCGCGCTGCCGTTGCGGGTCAAGCTCATTGCCATGGGCGCAGCGTGGTCCTCGTTTTTGTTGATGGCGTTTGCGCCAGCCAACGTGATTAATGCACCCTGGTTTGTGAAGTGGATTGTGTTGGTGCTGGCATTGGCCTGTTCGGCGTTTATGTTGACGCGCAAGACGGCGCGGTGACCATTGCGTGCAGACCTGTCAGGTCTTAGTTACTTATTTGCGCCGCACGCGCAGCACAGCAATCTTTGTCGGGTGGTTAAACGGCGCGGGGTCAACCGGGTAACCACCCACGCGTGTTTCGGGGTAGCCGGTGAAATCCTCCGGCACAGGAATTAATTCTTCGATGCTGAGATAACCATCGGCGCACAATGTCTCAAGCTCGCGCAAGTAGTTAGCCCCGCTGAGGAACAGCGCATTGTTGATGGCGACGAGATAGCCGCCATCGGCGATCAGCGGGCGCACTTTGTTGATGAGTTTGGTCGAGTTGTTCGCCAAATCCACCACGCCTTTTTGGGTGGCGGCAAAAAAGGGTGGGTCGAGGAAGACGCAATCAAACAACCCGCCCGTGTGTTTGAGTTGGTTGACGGCGGGCCAAAAATCTCCAACCACAAAATCGGCTTTGTTGATTTGAAAGCCGTTCAGCGTGTATGACGTTTTCGCCACGTTCAAAAACTGACGATTGAGATCGAGATGAACTACTCGGGTTGCGCCCGCCGCCATGGCTGCCACGCCCAGGCTACCGGTGTAGGCAAAGGTGTTCAGCACGGTCTTGCCGCTCAGGTGTTGTAAGGCCCAGGCGCGCAGGTTGCGCGTGTCCAAGTACAGGCTGGCATCGCGGTTCATCGTCAAATCAATCGCGTATCGCACGCCGTGTTCTCGCACCCAGGCATCGGGTTTCTCGCCAAAAGTTAATAGGCCGTTGCGTTCGCGCTCGGTCTTGGCGCTGCGGGTTTTGACGATGACGACGCGCAGCCAGGGCAGTTGCGCTTGATAGAAACTTTGTGCTTCGGGGATCATCGCTTGGCCCTGTTCTGGCGGATCGGCGTAGTTGTGCAGGACGAGTGTGGTGGCGTAGCGGTCGGCCACCAGCTTCGGCTCGCCTTCGGTGAAGCCGTTGAAGAGGCGGAAGGCGGATTCGTGTTTGGGGTCGAGGCCGAAGAGGGCAACGCGGGAGGCTAAAACTTTACCAAGTAAGTCGTTACGATTCATGTTTCCTAACTTTCATTCTGGGAATGTATTGCTCAATCATGTATTAACCCATTTCTGTTAGTGAAGCGGCGGGTCGGGAAGTCGATGATCTCATCGCCAATGCTCCGGCAACACCGCTTCACTCAACCCATGCCGCTGCGCCAGCCATTGCGCCTCGAACACGCCATCGCGGTAAGACGAATGCGTGGCGATGCGCTGCTCTACCGGCCCACCCAGCGCGGTGGCCAATGGCGCACAGCGCTCTGGCGTGAATACATCGCGCTCGGTGCCAGACACCAGTAGCGTGGTGGCTCTAATGCGCGGCGCAAAGTGCAGTGGATCGAAGTAAGCCAATGTGCGCCGCGCCGCTTCGGCTTTGTCGGCGTAGAAATTTGTGAACTCGTTGATTTCTTCGAGCGGATAGCCGCGTGTTGTCGGCGCGACCTCGGCGGCGTTGTAAAACAATTCGGGGTGCGCAATCACGCTGTCTATGTTTGGGCGCAGCGCCGCTGTCATTAGCGCTAAATCGTTGCCCACCAGGCTGATGTGGCTCTGGTCTATCTCGCTTCTCGTGAATATAAAATCCATCATGCGCACGCAATCGGCCACGATGCCGCGAAAGATGTAGCGCATGGGGTCGTCCAGCCCATCGGTCAGCAAGCCGGGGTAGGCGGCGGCATAGGGCGAATCGGCCAGGCGTTGCCCGCGGTGGCACAGTTGCACTGACACAAATTGTTGCCGCTCCTCGAAGGGCGGAATGTGATTGACGCTGCCATAGCGTGGCAGATGCACCACGCACGGAAATGGCCCAGCCCCATGCGGCAAGTTCGGCACACAGTAATACGCAAAGATGCGATAGGCTCCGAGGCTGGTGAGCTTGAGGCCAAAGACCGTGCCGTGTGCGTTGCTGCGAATGGGCAGCTCGGTGAGTTCGGCGGCCATGTGTAACGCAGCCAATTCGTCTTGAACGTTCTGCCAATACTCGTTGAAATCAGTGGGTAAGTTGGACATGGAAATAGTGAGATGGATTCCAGGCTTTAGCCGGTTAGTGGCTTGGTTTAACCGTCAAGGTAAAGCTGAGTTCGTAACCGGCTGAAGCCTGGAATCCGAAAAAGTGATTTCTAAAATCCTGCGAGGTTCGCCGCCTTTTGTGTCCTTACGCCTTGCTTCAGCCGTTCATCAAAAAACTGGTTAATGAGTGCGCCGTGTTCGTAGACATTGGCGTCGTGTCCATAGCCATCGTAGGCAAACAGCTTTTTGTCTACCGAGCTAATCGCGTTAAACACGGCATAGCCTGTCTCCGGCGGCACCACATCGTCTTGCAAGCCAATGTTGACCCATATTGGGCAAGTGATGCGCGGTGCAAAGTTGACGAGGTCGTAGTAATCCAGCGCATCGGCCATCGCTTGCTCGCTGCCAGGGTGCAGATGTGCATACTCGTTCATCTCTTCGTAGGGGTAGGTGTGGGTGAGCTTGGCCGAATCCATGTAGCCGCATAGATACGGCGCTTGCGGCGCGGCGGCGGCCACCACATCGTTGCGCATGGCGGCTACCAGAATGGTCAGCGCGCCGCCCTGGCTGCCGCCGGTTAAACCAATGCGGGTCGGGTCCACCTCGGGTTGGGCCAGCAAAAAATCGATAGCGCGAATCGCATCCACGTAAAAGCCTTTGTAGCCATACGTGTTCTTATCGGTGATATTGTGGGTGAGCAAGCCGGGATAGCCTGGGTTAAAGCGTGCGTTGCTGCGCAACTTGCCGCGTGGTGCGGCCCCAAAGGCGGCATAGCCCTGGCGGGCCCAATCTTTGGGCAGCGTGGGTTCGCTGATGTAGCCTGGGTAAACCACGATGGTAGGCAGTGACTTGCTCCGTTGGCGCGGCAGGCAATACCACCCGGCAATGCGCAAGCCATCCAACGAGTCGTAGTGCGCTTCGAATACTTCAACATCGGCATCACTGCGCATGGGCACGGGTGTTAGCGTGGGGTTGAGGGGGATCGCGTCGGCTTCGGTCATCACGTTGGCCCAGAACGCATCGAAGTCGTCGGGCCGGTTGAGCGTGAGTTGATAGGAGGAGGGATCACGTT
>JAYTNY010000239.1:0-13807 GCA_043748055.1 Roseobacter sp. | reverse complement strand
CCAACCGCATTACAATGCGCAAATAACCGGTCACTTCAGGTGCGGGAGTTCAACTCTCGCACCTCTTTTGTTTTCCATATGGCTGAGATCAAAGTATTTGACAACACGCACGGCTACAACTGGCTGAGCTTTGAGCGCGTGCCCGATGCGCTCTTCGCCAAATCCATTCCACCCACGCACAAGGAAGTGCTGGAGCTGCCCTATTCGAATCTCATCGCATTTCTGCGGAAATGGGTTCGTTGGTCACCCGAATATGCGGCGGTGATGAGCGTGGCCACGACGCAGGTGCAGGCACATGTGTTTGAGGCCACCGGCGGGCGCAACAGCCGCACGCGGGCGATGGAGCTATACCGCGAGGCCGATGACGGCGACGGCGGCGAGACATTGCTGGGTCGGTTGTGGCGAGACTACGCGCTGGCCGGATGGTGCATCAACGGCATTCAGTTTCGCGGCGCGCAAATCTCTGGGGTGTATCACATTGACGCGGCCTACACGCGCACCAACACCAGCCAGATCACCTACAAAGACCGCGAATACCCCCGCGCCAAAGCACCGCTGGTATACGAGGGCAAAGGTTTGCGCGGGGGTATCCCCATCGAGCGCGATCCGGACGGCAAATGGACTGAAGCGTTTTGGGGTATTGCCTTTCCGCGCAGTAAAGAGGAGATCAAGGGTAGTGGCGGCTGGCGGCCCGGTGAGCTGCCGCTGTTGGCGGTGTATGACCGGCTGAGGCTGCTGCAAATCTCGCGCATGGTGCATCAGGCGCGCGGCACCGGCGAGACGCCGACCAAGATCACGTTTGTTAAAAACGGCACGGTGCCGCAGACCGAGGACGCCCAGGCGGATGCTGAGCAAAGGCAAAAAGAACAAAACGACATGAAGCCAGTTGGCACCACGTTGTTTGTGGAGACGATTGAAGACCCGGTGTTGGGCGAGGTAATCGTGCGCGAGGCGATCTCGATTGCCGATATGCAGGCCGAAGAAGCTAAGGCCAAGCTCACGCTGTGCAGCATCCTGGGCGTAAACCCAATAGACGTTGATCCATCGCTGAGCGGCGCAGGTGGACTGAACGAGGGCACGAAGGCCCAGGTGGCCGACGACCTACGCGATGGGCGGCTGGTGGCGCAGTTCGTGAAATGGTTCACTGTGAATGTGAACCATTGGGTGATGCCTGCGCGGGCCGAGGTGAAATTTACGTTCAACGATCCACGCGACGAGCAACGGCGCATTGCGCAGAAATCGCAGCTTATTTCCGCTGCGGTGCAGGCCGCGCCGCTCATTGGCAATGAGGCTGTGCTGCGCGACTTGGCCTACGAGGAGGTATTTGCACCTGGGGTGATTGTGTTGGCGGAGGGCGACGTGCAGACAGTGGATGAGACTGAGAACGATGATGCCGAGGCGCTGATAGATGAGCCGACTCAACCACCCGATACACCTGCCGACGGCGAGCCGCCACCACCGCCCATTGCCAAAGCCAACCGCGTGGAGGTGCTGACTCTCGCCCCAAAAGGATTGAGCGCAGATGATGATCTGGCCGAGATCGCATCTGCGCTTCGAGACTTCGGCAAAACATTTGTGGCGGCGCTGCAGGAGACCGTGCCAGTTAATAAGGGCGTGTTGAGAAAAACAATCCGGTATGCCGTGATTAACCCAGGCACGACCAGCATGGCGCTGAAGGTTTACGCAGGCAACGCCGAGCGGCCTGAGCTGGTGGTGCGTGTGCTGGAAAGTGGGCGGCGCGGGTTTGGGCCGAAGGACCCGGACGGCTGGCTTGTGTTTGAGGGCAGCGACGGCGAGACGGTATACACCAAGCATGTGGAGGCGCAGCCGGGCAAGGGTTGGATCGCAGCGGCGTGGGACATGGTGCAGGATGATTACGATGCGTTGGTGGAATTCATCGGCAAGCCAAAAGTTAAGCAGATTAAAGTTGATGATGTGAAGATTGCCAACGCGCCGCACATTGATGGGTATAAAAAGGGCGGGGCGAAGACGGTTAAGGCAGAGCTGATTCGGTAATGACAAAGATCGTCACGAGCGGCGGCAAGGACAACCGCTTTCGCATTGCGGCCAAGTTGTTGCCGGAGATTAACCATCGCACACGGCTAGATGTGTTTGATGAGATGCAGCAACGCGCCGAAAAGACAGTGGCGACTTGGGATGATCCGGCCACGTTTGAGCCAGTTGAAACGCAGCGCAGCATCGAGATGGTGACCAGCTCGGACAAATGGTTTTGGCTGAACAAAGGCACAAAGGTGAGGCATGCGGTGATGAGCAAAGACTGGCAATCCAAAACGCGGCCCGGCGATTTGATGTCTGGGCCAGGCGAGGGCGATGTGGTGTTTGTGAGCATGAAGATCAACCTACCCGGCATCGCTAAGCGCGGCTGGAGCGAGATTATTGTGAAAGAGGTTAAGCCGTTGGTGAAGGACTTGTGGCGCAAGAATGCGCGGGCCGTGCGCGGCTTCTGATTTGCGTTACAATTCGGCGCGTTAAACCGGTCGCTATACGAGCGCGGGAGATTTCTCCCGCGCTCGTTTTGTTTTCCTTATGTCGCAACCGAGAGCATTTACACACAACAAACCGCTTAGGCTGGCAACGGCCAAGACCGCGCTGAACGGCGAGATGAGCGCGAGCGACATTGGCTGCCTCGTTTCCCAAGAAGTCACGAAGCTGTTGCCTGGTATGAGTTGCTACGTCAGCGATTTGTATACCGATGTGGCCGTTGTCTCTGTCTATGCGTTTCCGGCAATCGGGCCATCCATTGACGAGTTGTGGGTGGTGCCCTACACATTGAGCGGGGAGGCGGTCACGCTCGGTCAACGCACGGAGTGGCAGAAGGTTGAGCGCACAGTGACCTATAAGCCGGTTGCCCAGGGCAAAGAATCGCGGCTATCGCGCATCGTCTCGAAGGCCGTGCGGCGCGCCTTGCGACCGGCGGTCCAGCCCGCGCTCGCCGTCGCCAAAGAAGCTTGGGATGATCTGGTCTTTGTGGCCAGCGGTGCCTACCGAGACAACGATGATGAGCACGTTGGCAAAGAGTTTTTGAGCCAGCTCGCCGACCAGGTGAACAGCGGCGAAACGCTGATGACAGTGGACTTTTTCCACGTCGGTTTCCCCTCGCGCAATAACCCAAGCCCGACCGAAGCGCCGATTTTGCTGGGCGGCGTCCTCGATGCCACGTTCGTCAACGATCACCTGGCGCTGCGGCCCTACTTCCCCGACCCGGTGATGAAGGAGATGGTGCAGGGCGAGGACTTCGGTTTGAGTATCTGGTTCAACGGCGCGCAGCGCGATGCTGAGCGCGTGTTCAAAGGCAAGCCCGGCGAATTTGCCAGCGTGGCCGTTTTGCCGCGCGGGTTTGAGAGCTATCCATACACAAAGATTTTCGGAGGTTAACGATGAACGAAGCAAAGAAGAAAAGTATTTTCGATGAGCTGTATGAGAAATACACAGCTCAGATGAAAGGCAAGGCAGATGCTGATGGCAACGTGGCAAAGAACACCCTTGCGCCAGAGGAGCTGCAAACGGCGATCCAATCGCTGGTTAAGCCACTGGCTGACAAGGTTGATGCGTTGGAGGCTCGCAATGCCGAATTGCAGACGGCCCTGGACGCGGCCACCACCACGGCGAAAGAGGCCGCTGCGGCCACGCTCACAGCCGATGCGATCACCAAGCTGGTGAACGATTTGTTGAATCCGGCCATCGAAAAGGCAAAGGCTGATGCGACGAAGGCCGAGGAGATTTTGAAGCAAATTGAAAAGTTTGCGCCGCGCAGCGCAGCCAACAGTACGCGCGTGGATGAGCGCGATCCGCAGGTGTCGAAAGAGAAGGCCGAGGAGGCCGGGCTTTCGACCAGCAACCCGTGGAAGAAAAACGGGGAAGCGTAATCAAAACGAGTAGGCGTAAACCGTGCGCGCCGATCAATAGGAGCAATTAACAAATGGCACAGCATGTAAATTTCATCACCGCCAACAACTGCGATCCGCGCACGGCCTATTTCAGCACGCTGCCGGTTCCGAAAGTTGGCGTTCAGCAAATCATCCCCAGCCGCGTGACGATGATGAACCAGAAGCGGCCCGAAGTGTATATGGGCTGGGAAAGCCCACTTCCGACGCCGGTTGTGACCGAGATCACACCAGGCCCGGCGCTGGTGGGCGTAGGCGCAGCGGCCAACTGCGGTGTAGGCGAGAGTGTTCCTGCGTTGGTCAAGTGCGATGTGGGCGTGAACCTGGCGTTTGGCAAAATCGCCGTGCGCACCGATGTGATTGACTACACCACCATTGACCGCAAGCAAAATCCCTGCGGCATTGCGATGGCGAAGTTTCGCAACGTCATCAAGAGCGGCGTCACTGGTGAGCGATTGGCAACGCTACTCTCTAGCCTGGCAAACACGTTGGGCATCCCCACCAATCGGCTGCGGCCCGACATGACCGAGTTTGAGTTCATGCGCGAATTCACCATCTGGCGCACGGTGGCTTGGATGCAGAAGCGCATGAGCGGCATGACCCAGAATGGCAACCCCAGTAACCCTGCGACCGCAGCTTATAGCGAGCACTACGGGTTGCGCACGCTGCTGAATGCCGACCCAACGCTGTATCCATGCATCAGCAACGCCGCCATTGGCGCAAAAGCCGGGCCGTTGAATTTGCGCATGGAGAAAGCGGGCGACCCGATGGCTCTGGCGACCAACGAGATCGAGTTCTATGAGCGGTTGAACGACCTGTTGCAGTGTTTCAAATATCAACACGATGCGATGCAGTTCTCGGTGACGCCGAAATTGATTGTGCCGAATGGCACGGCGATGGAGCTGATCAAGACCTACATCAAAGGCTCGCTGTATCTGGGTGCAGCCACCGCCACGCCAAACATCGTGAACGGTGGTGCAGAAGTGCGCGACGAGGTGAATGGAGCCGTGGCCAGTGGTGTGATCAACACGCTGACCTATGGCCCGGTCGAGATCATGGAAGACGAGATGGTCTCACTTCAGACAACGGGCGTGTTGGATGAGGGTGGTAGTCCGGTCACCATCGCCCCGGGCACCGGCGCGGGCAAGATTCAGATCGTGCCGATTCAATCTGTGAACGGCGAGAACGTAGTCGAGGAAGAGTATTTTGGTTTCCGCTCCAGTGAGGCCAACCGCGACACGTTCATTTTCGATGCCGAGGTGGCCGAGGACGGCCAGCAATGGGGAAGATTTCGCGTGATCGAGGTGCGCGAGGGTTCGTGCGTGTATTGGCTGATCGAATGCCAGAAGCGGCTGTTGAACAACTTCCCGTTTTTGACGGGTTGGATCGGTGATTTGATCTTCAAGACGCCGACGTGCGTACGCGCGTAAGCGTGAAATAGACATGATTGGTTGCGCACCGTGCATTGCAGCGCTGCAGGGCAACATGCCTGCGCCAGCAACCCAAATGAACACCCGAAGCATTTCGATGCAATGCTTCGGGACGATTCGAACGACCTGGCTGGGTGGCGTGTTTTATGCAGGGCGCCTAAGCATTGTGAATGCGACACCGGCACAAGCGCAGCTTCTGCTAAACACGCGCGGCACCACGCCTGACCTGGTGGCCGACCCAAAGCGCAACGGCCATTTGTGGCTGCTGACACAGCGCGATGACTTTGAGTGGCTGGTTGCACCTGAGCAGGCCTGGCTGGCGGCGAACACCGACCCTGAGACGGTGGTGACGGCGGAAGGATTAGTGTGATTGAGAAACTGACGAGTGTGTATGGCCGCGAGGCCGCGAGGCTGGTGATCTACCTAGCTGCGGCCATGCGTGTGGCGCGCATGGTGAGCGGCGAGCGCGGGCCGTTTGATGTGTTCGCACGTTGGCAGACTTGGCTGATGAACATTTTCCCGCCACAGGCTAACCAGGCCATGTGGACGAGCAGCCCGTTGCACTGGGTTCCGGCGGGGTTTCAGTGTGTGAAGTGCGTAGGGTTTTGGAGCGCGTTGGCCGCGCTGCTGGCGTGGCGATTGAAATCTAACAAGCTCAATGCTGTTGCGCTCTGGTTTGCGGCATCGTTGGTAGTAGGTAGATAGGAGAAACAATGGCACTAACAAATTACAGCAAAAACAAAATGGGTGATGGGTGGTATCGCGGGCAGGCATTGGGTGCGCCAGCGGCGCGGCACTATGCGCTCTTCAGCGTAAAGCCTGCACTGGATGGCACGGGTGGCACCGAGTTATCCAACGGCACATCGCCGGGCTATGCGCGAGTGAATGTGGGCACACTCTCGGCGGCGTACGATGCGTGGGCCAGCGGCGTCAGCCAGAACGCCGTTCAGATTTTGTGGGGACCAAACAGCGGCGTGGCTAACTGGGTTGAAGCAGTTGCTTTTGGCAGCTACGATGCTGCTTCTGCGGGGATTCTGCTGGAGGTGGATTGGTTTATCAAGCCCAACAGTCGCACGCCATTTACCGCAGTTGCGGCCACAGATATTCTGACTGCCGTCGCGCATGCGTTTATCAACGGGGCCAAGGTTGTGATTCAAGGCACGGGCTTGCCCAGTGGCCTAAGCGCCGACACCATCTATTACGTGATTGGCGTGAGCGGCAATACTTTCCAGTTGTCCACCACAAGTGGCGGGGCGGCAATCAACTTCACGGCGGATGGCGACGGCACCATCTTTGAGGTTGTAACGCAGGTCGTAGTGCAGAACGGCGATGCCAAGTTCAACACCGGCGATCTCGACATCTTGTTGTAATTCGTGGCGGGCCACACACTTGGAGATGAACCAACGGGTCGTGAAAACGAATGAGCTTTCCAGCCACGAGCATCCTGGACGATTTCAACCGAGCCAACAATGCCGCAAACCTTGGTGGCTCGTGGGTTATCACCGGGTTCTCTAACGGCGGCATTAACGCAAACCAGCTCTATAACCCGTCGTCAGGAGACAACCTGGTCGCATTTTTTGGCGGAACAAATTACGGGCCGGACTGTGAAGCAAGTATCTTATTCCCCACATTTGTTTCTGGCACCTATCTGATATATGCGCGCGCAACGAATACAAGCATTGGCGCGGAAACTTCATACGCCATTCGCTGGTTGAGTAGCACAAATACTCAGTTGATTAGATTGGATGCAGGTGTCCCAACGGTCATTGCGTCAGGTTTTAACGCCATGGCGAATGGCTATGGATTAGGCGTAGAGGTTCTGGGATCGGGTGCCTCGGTGGCCGTCAACGGTTATTTGTTCAACGGCACTTCGTGGTCAAACATTTTGAGCGGCAACGATACTGATGCAAACCGGATTACGGTAGCCGGAAAGATCGGGCTGTTTGCACCGGCGGATACGACCTTTAGGCTGGACGATTTTCGCGGCGGCACGCTTGGCGCTTCGGGTATTACGTCGACTCAGCTTTTGCGCGGTGCGCCGCGCGGCATAGGCAGGGGCTTGCGATGAAATTATTCTCCTCAAAATATGGCGTGGCCCGGCACATCTATGTGCCACTAATCAAGCGTGGCGTGGTGGACTATGCCGTGGGTGCTGATTGGACTCCGGCTGCGAGTGATGTGAAAATTAGCAAGGACGGCGGCGCAGCGGCCAACACCGCAAACCTGCCGGTTGCGATTGCGATGGGCAACACGGCGATATGGGATTTCTCGCTGACCGCTGCCGAGATGCAGGCTGCGCAGATAATCGTCACCGTTGCCGACTCGGCGACTAAAGCGATTGAGGACGATGCGTTTGTGATTGAGTCGTTTGGGGATGGTCTGGGCCAAATGGATTTGCGAGAGATCGCCGACGCGCACCTGAAGCGCGACATGGGCCTGGTGACCGGCGAAGCGCAGCGCTCCCCATTAAATGCACTTCGTATTTTGAGAAACCGAGTCAACTCAAACACCGGCAAGGTTTACAAGGAGGACGATGTGACCGAGGCTTGGACATTCACAAAATCAACAGCGGCGGGCGGCGCGGTCATCTTCGAGATTGACCCGGCTTAGGAAAAACAACTATGACAATCAGCACACGCGATCAACTCCTGGCCGCAGCCAAGCAACGCATCAGGCTGATTAAAACGGCGGCGGCCACGACCGTGGCCACGATTCCGTTTTCCACATTCGACCTTGCTGGCGCGCCGGGGGCGGGATCGCTTGCTATTGGCAACATCACGGCAGGGCTGGTGCCTACGGACGCAGATGCAGGTTATCCGGTGATCAATGCGTTTGGCGGTGGCAACGCTGGCATTCTGTCGTCGGTTGAGTTTGGCAACAGTGTGGCGTGTCGCGCCACGCTCTATGATCGGGTGTATCACGTTGGCAGCGTACCCCTGACCGCGCTGGCTACGACAAACTTTAGCTCGCAGCCCTCGTTTGCCGCGCGTTTGCCGGGCACCGATTACACCAATTTGGAGTTCTTTCTAGAGATCAACGTTGCTGTTTCTGCGACGGCTACGACGGTGGCCGTGGGCTACACGCGAGACGACGGGACAGCCGGACGCACAACGGGTGCGACCGCTTCTCTGTCGGGCTTCACTACGCGTCGCCTCGTTCTATTGAATCTCCAGGCGGGTGACAAAGGTCTTCAAAAAATTGAAAGTGTCACGGTGGGCGGGACTGTGGCCAGCGCAGGATCGGTCAACGTGGTAGTAGCGCGGAGGCTTTGGTCTAACCGCATGAAGGCCGCTAATGATGGTGGTCTGGACGGCCCAGATAAAACCGGCACGCCTCCGGTTTATGAAACCTCTGCATTGTGGTTAGTGATTGAGGCCGATGGCACATCCTCGGGCGTGCCGGAAATCACGGCCACCATAGCCAATGGCTAAGGATTTTAGGTTCGGGCTTCTCGAAGGTGCCGAAGCCCTGTTTGGCGATTTCTTCGATGTCCAGCGCTCGGACGGCTGGAATGAAATCGCCGATGCCGCGTTTTTTGACGATCCAGCGCCGTCCGGTGCTCAGTCGGTCATTGGCCGGTGGATAGGCGGCTTTGGTGCTGCAACAACGGGCGTTGTTGCAGAAACGCGCGAGGGCGATTCGACCTATGGCCTAACGCGCATTTCGCTCAACGCCAAGGCTGAGGGCAGAGAGGGTGATAACGCAGCCGCTTTGGCGCGCGTCAGCATCAACCTGAAAGCTGAAAGCAAACAGGATGATGCTGACGCGGCGCTGGTGCGTATCGGCCTGGCGGCTAAAGCCGAAAGCCGCGAAGGCGACTCAACAGGCGAATTGCTCAGGCTTTCGCTATTGCTGCGAACCGAAAGCCGCGAAGCAAACGCGCAAGACGCACTGATGCGCTTGAGCCTGAAAGCCAGGGCACAAAGCGTAGAAGCGGACGCGGCCACCGCGTTGGTGCGCACGTCGCTAAACCTGAAGGCCGAAGCAGTGGAGGCAAACACCAGCGTCGCTGCACCATTTGTCTCACTGAATGCCAAAGCCGAGAGCGCAGAGCGCAATGAAACGCACGCCGTTCTTTCAGTTGGTGGAGAATCCATTCATGCGGAGAGCCGCGAAGGCGACGCGACTTACAGCGTGTTTAGGAATTCGCTGCATGCGCAGGCGGAAAGCGCGGAGCGGAACGAGACGGCGGCAATAGGGCGCGCCTCTCTGGGCGCAAGGGCTGATTCGGCTGAACGGGTAGAGACATATGCAGTCGCGCGTCAGTCATTGCGCTTATTGGCCGAGTCCATCGAGAGCACCCAGACGGTTGGACTGGCGCGGCTATCGTTGAACACGCAGGCCGCACACGCTGAAGGCGATACCAGCGACGCGCTGCTGCGACTGGGCTTGCGCGCCATATCTGAGACACGGGAGTCGGACGGCGTGGCGGCGCTGGTGCACCCCTCGCTTAATGCACGCGCAGAATCCCTTGAGGCTGGTGGCGCATCGGCTCTGCTGTATGGTTCAATCGCCTTGCGCGCCGAAGCCGCCGAGACCAATGCCTCGATAGCAACAGTACGCGTGACACTCGCTCTCGTTGCCGTGAGCGAGGAGGCAGATGAGGCCAGCGGCTTGGGCAGGTTATCGCTCAACGCGATTGCGGTCAGCATCGAGCAGGATCGCACCCAGGCCGTGTTTAACCAGGCTGCTGGTATACGGGCAGTGGCGCAAGAGAGCAATGGCACAACAGCCGTACTGCGCACAAGCCTGAATGCCATCGCGCAGGCTGCCGAGCGCGATGTGACAGCGGCGCTGGTGCGTAACTCTACAAGCCTGCGCGCCAACAGTGTTGAGCAAGCGTTGATCACGGCGTTACTGCGGCAAGGTTTATCTGTCATAGCGCAGAGCCAAGAGCAAGGCTTGGTCTATACGGCGGTGCGAGTCTCACTGCGCCTCGCTTCTGAGGTGAGCGCGGGCGACCAGGTGAGCGCTGCGATGCGCGTCTCGCTGAATGCTGTGGCCCAGAGCCGCGAGGATGACCGAGGGTATGGAGTGCTGGGCGCAGATGTCATTTTGGTGGCCGTGGTCGAGGTCATGTTTAAGGGCATGGCTAAAGCCATGTTTAAGGGGATGAGATAGCTATGCAAGACCCGTTGAAGCTAGGGCAGATCAACACAATCACATTTGCAATGGTAAATGCAGGTGGTATTGAGGTTTTGGGATTGACCAACACGTTTACCGTGCTGATTGCAAAAGGCACGCAGACACATGTGCCGAGCGCAGGGCTCAGGTTCGAGATCGGTCATGGTCAATATGCCTATATGTTGATGTCTGAAGAATGTGACACCGTAGGGCCGATCAGTCTAGTGGTGACCGCGCCCGGATGCGTGCAGCAAAACCTTCACTATGTCGTCGAAGGCGCAAACGCAGGTGCGCTGAAATTCACCTATGCGCTTACCTCCACCGCTGGCGGCGCGCCCATTGAGGCCGCGCAGGTGTGGGTGACGACGGACGCTGCCGAGTTAAACGTGATTGCATCGGACGTGACCGATTCATTTGGCAACGCGGTGTTTTGGTTGCAGCCCGGCACTTACTACTTCTGGCGTGCGAAAGATAACTTTGCATTCGTGAATCCAGATATTGAGGAGGTGAGCTAATGGCACAAATTGGAGGCGGCACCGGCACACCGATTACACCGATTACACCGGCGCTGGTGTTTGAGCGACCACGATTCACGGCGGTGCAGATGCCGTTTGAGACGCTGCGGCGGCAGATGGAATGGCACGATTGGCACGCTTACCAACTCCTCGATGGCAGCGGTGTGCTGCGGGATGGCATAAACACGCCCGTGATTCCCCTGAGCGGCTGCGACGATCTTGTTCTGGAGCAGAGCTGGATGCGCGGCACAGCGGCCACCACGGGCCGTGCACGCTTTCGAGAGGCGTTGGCCGAGGCTGCGCAATCACTCTCGGCTTGGCTGGGGTTTCCGGTAGTGCGCACATGGATCACCGAAACGGTGCCGTTGAGCAGGGTGGGCGAGGCGTGCCGCACGTTTAAGTTGTGCCGAGGCTACGTCCGCAAGATCGGCGCGATGAAACTGGACGAGCTGGCCACCGTCGCCCTGACCCACGCCGACACCAATGACGACACGCTGCTCGATGTGTTCACGGCCACGCTGCCCGCTGCGGCCATTCCCGCCGGTGCAGCGCCCGATGAGATCGAGCTTCATTTCCACGGAAATGATTTGAGCCAGACCACCGACGCGCCGTATCTCATCGCGCCCATCACAGTGACGAAGTTGAATAACGGCGATTGGCAGATCACCGGAAAGCCGCAGACAGCGATCAAGCCCAAGCTGTATTACAAAATGCATAGGGACAATGTGAACGATGCAGGTACGCAAACAAACCTGTCTATTGATGTTCACGAGCCAGCCAACTACGCAACAACAGCCATTGTGAGGCGGCGCTGGACTGATGAGAGCGTGGGTGTTTCATTGGTTTACAACCAGTGCAAATGTCGAGAGATATGCACCTGCGTGCAATCGTGCTGCGTGGAGCCGAACGCCAACGGCACATTCCCCGCCTGGGTGCAAGATGCCCGGCGCGGCATTGGGGCAGTAGCGAGCTGCGTGGACGCCGACCGCGTGACGGTGAGCTACGAGGCAGGCTATGTATGCGATGGCTGTGGCATCAACTGGGACGCGGTGCTTGCGCGCTACGCGGTCACGTTTGTCAACTCGCCACCATGCGCGTGCGATGCGGCCACGCGAGAGTTTGCGCGCTGGGTGACAAACCGGGCGCACAGCGACGGCATGGGGCAGGGCTACAGGGGCGCAACACTGGAGTCGCCGTTTGGCTCGCGCGAGGGCGCGATCTTTGCGTTTGAACAGGTTAAGGCGTTGAAGTTGGGCCGAGGAGTGCAAATGCGATAGGGCGTAGCGGTGTTACAATTTCGGCCACAAACACGAACCGATCACCACGGGTGCGGGAGAAATCTCCTGCACCCGTTTTGTTTTTCCATTTCGATTTAAGGAGCTTTATGAGCAAAACATATTCAATGGTCTATTGCGGCACACGGACGCAGATTGGCGAGTTCGTTGGCCAAGCGCCTGTAGATGTGCCTGCCGAACAGGTGGCCGCACTTCTGGCCAAGCGCGGCACCACGAATATTCTGGCCGACGATGCGGACAAAAACACAAAGCTGTATTTGTTTGCCAACACCGAGGCGTTTGAGGCAGCGAAAGCCGATGGTTTGGTGCCAGCCGATGCTGAGGCAAATGGCTTGGTTTATGCGCCTGCGGCTGAAGTGGTTGAACCCATTGTGCGCCGCGTCCGTGTAACCAAACCCATCCAACCCGTCGAGGGCTAATAAGTTATTTTGATTTTCTATCGGAGGTATTTAAGTGGCAAACGAGAAAGATTCACTCACGAATAGCCCCTGCGACGTTGAGGTGTGGTTGCAGGGCTGCGAGGATGGCTGCGTGTGGGGCCAGGGCAAAAACGGCAAGTTGGTCTCGGTTGAGTTCGCCGAGCAGACCATCCAGAACATCACCACCCAATATCGCAACCAGGGCGGCCAATGGGTGCGCGACTTTGTGGTGCGCGACCAACCCACCAGCGCAGACAACACCGTGACGTTTTCACCCAATGTCAGTGCGTTGATTAAATGGCTGACCCGACCGCAACCGACCACGATCTATTCGGCGTATCTAAACGGCAACCGCTATGCCTACATGACGGTTAGCCCGCGCAACACCCCAAAGAGCGAAGGCGGCTTTAAGGCGTTTGATAACCGTGAAACCCCTGCCAGCATCAAGCGCTCGTTGGTGATGACGGCGGCGGATGGTCGTTACGACATCGGCCTCTTGGAGTTCAGCGGCAACAAAAACGACTTGATAGACACCATCGGCACTGGCGCGATCTTCCTGCCGCCGGTGGGTGGTTGTGAGGATGGCCAATGCGCCGACCCCACCAAGACCTATTACGAGGCGCACCGCCGCGTGAACGGCACCCTGGGCGGCAACCCGTATGTCAAGATCGTGCTCGATGGAGTTCGCCAGGCCAACGCCATCATTGACGTGGCATTAATCACTGACAACGCGGTTGAAACACCGGGTGTGATTGTCGGCGACAAGATCGTCATTCCATTTGTCAACCTGACTGCACCGGCGCACGGCTACTACTACGCCCAGATTCTGGCCAGTGGCTTGTTGGGTCCGTGGTCGCGTGTGGCCGTTGGCTTTGGTGCGCAGATCAATGCGGTTAGCACCGATGGCAGCGCATTGTATTTCTCGACCGAGGTGGGCGGCGGCGCGACCGGCGCGGTCAATGTGCCGGTGGTCGGTGCGGGTGGTGCGGACATCACCAACCCGACTGCCGAGCCGATGTTGAGGATTCACAGCAATGATGAGGTAACCCTGCGCGGCGGGGTGAACCTGGCGTTGCTACTCACAAAACCCGGCGACGTGGGGGGACGCTCGATCACGTT
>JAYTNY010000238.1:0-6925 GCA_043748055.1 Roseobacter sp. | reverse complement strand
TTTTGGGGATGAGGCCGATGTAGCGCGACCCTTCGAAGTCCAACGCCTCGCGCCAACCCGCACCCTCTGCTGCAAAAAAGGCCGACTGCCCAATTTCGTTGGGGTGCAACAACCACTGCCACAAACTGCCCGCGCCATACACCACGCCCATCGTGCCGCCCGCGCACAGGTTGCTCCAGGCCTCGTGACCTTGCCACCAACCGGCGGCCTTGCCGGGTCTGCCGCCGTTTTCGTATGTCGGCTCGCCGTTGGCAACGGCTTTGGTGGGTGTGTTGCGCCACATATCGGCCACGCGCTCTGGCACATGCTCGCCTGCGTGGCCGGTTTGGCACCACTGAAAATCGAGCCAGTCCGCATCTTGAAAAGCGCGATTATCGGCATGCGGACGATAGTGAATGCCGGTCGGTTGTGCATACGCATCCCATCGCTCAACCTCCTCGCCGCCTGCCGGAACTTGCGGCTCGTAGCCCGAGCCATCCCCACCCACCAAATAAATAGCTGGGCGTGCGCCGTAGCGCGCCACTAAATAGCGGCAATAGCGCGCATATTCTGCGGGCGGCACCACAATGCCCGCCACGCTCAAGCCCTTCCACCCAAAGCCTTGAAAAACTGGCTGAAACACCGGCACAATTTCATGCTCGATCAAAATCGAAATGAGCTTATCCAGATATTGAAAATAATCCGGGTTGAGTTGGTGGATGTGTCCGTTGGATAAATCCTCGAAGCCCACCTCGAAGCCTTCGTCCTCTGTCCGGCTGCGCGGGCCGCGGGCGTGCATGTCGGGCTGCACACTCATCACCAGCACTGCGTTAAAGCCTTTGTTGTGTCGGTCTGCGGCATACACGCGGCATTGTTCCTCGGTTGCACGCCAGGGTAACGCCCAGGCCGTGTCGCCAGCTAGCAAGGCAGGCGTGCCATCGGCATGAACCAAGTTGCGCCCGCCCGGCGACATGCGCCAGAAGCCACGTTGATAGAAACGATGCGCGGTGGTTGGGCCTGCCTCGCACACCACTTCGCCAGATTGATTCGCCAGCCCCACATCATCCGTCTCGCAATAGCTGCGCCATGTCCAGCGCCCAGTTTGGTTCGCTGCAAAGCGAATCATCCACGTTCGTCCGCCATCCCAAAATGCAGGCCGACGTAGCACCGCGCCGTTGGTATGGGTGAACTCCGCCCACACCTGTGTGTCGGCGTATGGGTTTGCATACTCGTGCGCTGCGGTTAGCGTGATTTCGTGTTCGTGCCAGAGATAGATTGACATAGTTGGTAAGTCCAGATCAAATTATTAGCGAACCACCGCACCCTGATCCTTCGACAAGTTTAGGAGAGCGCGCTTGGCTTCTGTGATGAACATGCGAGACACTCTGCGCGCTGCGTAAATCTTATTTCGCCCCTATCTGCTGCGCCAACACATCCAACTCAACCTCTAATAGCGCCGATGAACAACTAGGAAGATTGATTTTGTGCAACATTGTTTGTATTTGAACACGAAGAAGCGAAGAAACGAAGTTTAGAATTCCTAACTTCGTTTCTTCGTGTTAATCAATACTGGAAAAAGCGTTAGAGTCACCTTGCTCAAGGGTGACTCTAACTGAGGAGAAGAGGAGGAATATCTATCGCCTTTCCTGCAATTACTTTACTAACTGGCAGCATCTAAAGCATGTGACTAAGGTCTGAACTCTTTCTAAGACTTTAGATGTAGAGACCTGTTCTAAGGCCCAAACTAAAGGTAGGCCATTGGAACGTACAAATACCTAGTAGACCTTCATCAGACTACTGTCTAGCAAATCGTTTCTTATTGCAACTCGAATTGCATCTGTAGCTGGTTTCGCGTCACAGGCCGCTTGCCCGCCAGCAAAATAAATTCGGCAGCGCGTTGGCCGTTGATGCCCAGTTGCGCCAAGTCTCGCAGCGATTTGATGGCGTGAATGCCCCGTGCCTTCAAAATGGCGTCGGCGCTCTTGGGGCCAATGCCTGGAACCTTGAGCAATTCGATTCGTTCGGCTTTGTTGATCTCGATGGGCGTGTGGGTGAGCGATTGCTTGGCCCAGGCCAGCTTCGGGTCTGCATCTAGCGGCAGGTGGCCGGTTTGGCTGAATGGCAAATCCTCAAACTCAAAGCCGTAGTCGCGCAGCAGGAACGAGGCTTGATACAAGCGATGTTCGCGCCAGGGATTCTCGGGCGCGTGGTTTTCTAACGGCGTGTCTTTGACTGGGTGAAAGGCAGAGAAGTAGGCGCGCTGCAAGCCTACCTTCGTTAACTGCGAGGTCATGCTCAACAGTTCCACATCACTTTCGCCCGCCGCGCCCACCACAAACTGCGTGACGAACGAGGGCCACTTGCCGCGTGCTGGTGGTGGCAAAGATTGGCGAATCTCGGCAGCCCATTTCAACGGCTGCAACAGCTCCTCGAAGAATATTTTGTTGGGGGCCAGCACGCCCAGCCGCTGCGGATTAGGCGCTTCCAGATTCACGCTCACCCGATCCACCAACTGCATGGCGCGCAACACTTGCTCGCGCTGCGTGCCGGGCATCATCTTGAGGTGTAGGTATCCGCGAAAGCCGTGCTTTTTGCGCAGAATGTCCATCGTGTCAATCAGCCGGTCTTGGGTTTTGATGCCGCCACCCGCCACGCCCGAACTCAGAAACAACCCCTCGGCATCACCCTTTTTGTGAATCTGCATAAAGGCCCCGGCCATTTCTTCGGGCTTGAATGTGGCGCGCCGGAAGTTGCGGCGGGCGCGGAAGGGGCAGTAGTGGCAATCGCGTTCGCAGGCGCTGGTCAGCATCGTTTTTAGCATGGGCAGCTTCTTGCCGCCCGGCACAATGGCGTGATGAATGCCCAGCGCGTTCTTCTTGCTGTCGCTGACCGAGACCATCTCGCGTTCGGTGCCAAACACGCGCTGAAGCTCGGCGGGCGAGTGACCGCACGGCGCGGGGGCGTTGGGGTTTTGCGCGCTGGCGGTTTCTTCGCCCGGCTCTAACATCATTTGCTGGCCGAGGAGGTTGAGTTTGTCGAACGTGTCCAGTTGAGGCATAAAGCAATTTTAGAACGAGTGTTCTGGTGCGTCAAACATTTGTTCTAAGAATTGAACACGAAGAAGCGAAGAAAACGAAGGGGTTTATTTCTTTGTTCTTCGCTTCTTCGTGTTCCCCGTTTATGCATTGCTTATTTAACCCTGCATAATCATCGCTGCAATGCTTGAACACAACCGCATTCTTGTTGTAGAAGATGACCCCGCTGTAGCGCGTGGGCTGGACTATGGCCTGCAAGCTGAGGGCTTTGTGGTGTTGCTGGCCGACACTGGCAAAAAAGCGTTGGAGCTGGCGCGCCACGAAAACGTGCACCTGGTGTTGCTGGATGTGCGCTTGCCCGAACTCAACGGCTTTGATGTGCTGCGCCAGTTGCGCGCCGAGGGCAAGAAGCAACCCATCATCATGGTGACGGCACGGGATGAAGAAAGCGACAAGGTGCTGGGGCTTGAGTTAGGTGCGGACGATTACATCGTCAAGCCATTTAGCTTGCGCGAGTTGCATTCGCGCATCCGGGCGGCACTGCGGCGGGCCTATGGCGATTTGGCAACCGTAAGCAACGAACGCGCCACCTTTGGTGACATTGAGATTGACCTGGAGCGCTTGCTGGTGAGCAAGGCGGGCCAGCCGGTGCTGCTGACCCCAACCGAGTTCAAACTGCTGCGCCACTTGCTGGCGAACCCTGGCCTGCCGTTTGGCCGTGAGGCACTGATTGAAGCGATCTGGGGTTACGGCAGCGCCATCGAAGACGACCGCACGATTGATGCCCACATGCACCACCTGCGCGAGAAGATCGAAGACGATCCCTCCGAGCCGCGCTGGCTGGTGACGGTGCGCGGGGTGGGTTACAAATTTAAGGCGTAGGCGATATTGCGAAACCTCAACATGGGCGCAACGCGCGCGCAACAGTTCGGCGTTAGGCTCTCGGCGTGCGTTACTCTGGTTTTTTCGCGGAGATGCGGAGAGAGCGGAGGACACAGAGATTATTTTTTGGAGGGTGATTGATGAGCAAGCTGAACAAACTTCTCTTGAAAGGGGCCACCGCAGTGGTGGCAGCGACGATGATTGCCACGAGTGCAGTGGCACCCATGGCGACATGGGCGAGGATGAGCGTGAGCGCGGCTGCCGCTCAATCCGAAGAGACCGACAAGGGCGTGCTGATTGCGCGGGTGCAAAAGGATGGGCCAGCGGCGAAGGCTGGGCTGAGGCGCGGCGATATTCTCATCAGCATGGATGGCAAGGCCGTGAACACGGTGGCAGAGCTGATGACGGCGGCGAGTGCCTTGAAGCCCAACGCCAGCGTAAAGTTGGTGGTGCTGCGCGGCGATGCGGAACAAACGCTGACTGTGACTGTGGGCGACCGCAGCGGCACGGGCTTTTTGGGGTTGACACCCGCCGGCGACGGTGTGTTTCCGCAACTGCCGATGCCGAGGCTAGAGATGAAGCTGGGGCAGACCGTAATTGAGGATGTGGTGAAGGACGGCCCTGCCGACAAAGCGGGCTTGAAGAAGGGCGATGTGATTTTGTTGGTGGATGGGGCAGTGCTTTCGTCGACGGTGACACTGGCCGACGTGATTAGCAAGAAGAAACCGAGCGACAGCGTGACGTTGCAGGTGCAAGCCAGTGACGCGGCAACGAAGCGTGAGGTGAAAGTGACGCTGGGCGAGAACCCCGACAAGAAGGGCGCGGCCTGGCTGGGCGTGCAATATCGGTCTGGGTTTAGTGGGCGTGGCGAGCGAGCCATGCCGCTGCCGCAACTGACGGCAGGTGCGGTGGTTGGCGTGGTCTTGGCAGACAGCCCAGCAGCAAAGGCGGGGCTGGCCGAGCGCGACGTAATTACCGAGATTGATGGCAAGAAGGTGACTGATCCGAAGACAGTGATTGAAGCAGTGCAGGCCAAAAAGATTGGCGACACAGTGATATTGAAGATTGTGCGCGGCGCCGAGACCCAAGAGATGAAAGTGACGCTGGCCGAGAATCCGCAGGACAAGGGCAAGCCGTACATGGGCATTCAGTTGGGCGGCTTTTTTGAGCGGCGGATTGTGCCGCATATGGTTGGCGGCGAAGGGTAAGAAGAACCCCCGACCCTTAAAGGGGAGTCGTTGACAAACTCAACGACTCCCCTTTAGGGGTCGGGGTGAAGGGTGGGCTTTGCAATTGATTCCTTTCCGCTCCATCCGTTCGCTGCGCATCCGTTTAGTGCTGAGCTATGTGTTGCTGACGGTGCTGACCGTAGCGGTGCTGGTGCTGCTGGCGTTGACGCTGATTCGGGCTACGGTGAACCGACAGGAAATAGAATCGCTGAGGGTGAATGCGGAGGCGATTGCCAAGCAGGCCATGCCCTACATGGGCCAGGTGCCGCAGAGGCGTGAGCTGGATCGTCTGGCTCGCGCCTCTGCGTTTTTGGGCAATGTGCGGGTGCGGGTTTTAGACCAACAGAACCGCGCGATTGTGGATTCGCAGCGGCCCTCGGCACAGCAGGAGATGACGATTGACGGTGTGAAGTTTCGCTTGGTGCGGCGCAGCGACAATGCCTATGGCACGCGCTTTGTGTTCGAGATGGTGCCGGATGCGGAGCCATCCGAAGTGACGGAGGCTGCGCCAGCGGCGGAGCCGGGCACGCTGCAAACTGCGCTTTCGCCGATTGCAGATAGGGGCGGGCGCGGCGCGCCAGCGGGCTACATCGAGGTGACTACCACGCGAACGCCATCCAGCCAGAGTTTGACGAACACGGCGCAGGCGCTGGCGTTGGCCGGGTTGGTGGCGATTGGTCTTGCGGCGCTGCTGGGCTTGCTGGTGAGCCGGAGCTTGTTGGCTCCGCTACGCCAACTCGCTGCGGCGGCGAACCAAATGGGGCAAGGCGACCTGACGACGCGCACGCAGATTGCGACGCGACGGGATGAGATTGGGCAGGTGGCCAATCAGTTCGACCAAATGGCGACCAAGCTGCAAGGCGCGTTTGCGGAGTTGCAGAGTGAGCGCGATGCGCTGCGCCGCTTTATTGCCGATGCCTCGCACGAATTGCGCACGCCTATTACGGCCCTGCGCATGTTCAACGAGTTGTTGCAGGGGCGGGCCTCATCAGACGAAAACACGCGCGCCGAATTTTTGAGCGAGAGCCAGAAGCAGCTAAACCGATTGGAATGGATTACGCAGAACTTGCTGGATTTGTCTCGGTTGGATGCGGGGCTGAGCAAGCTGAGTTTGGCGCAGGAAGATTTGGGCGAAGTAGCAGCCAGCATAGCAGCGGGCTTTAAGCCTGCCGCGATGGAGAAGCAAGTGACATTGTTGGTGCGCAAGCCGCAGCAGCCTGTGCTGGCGCAGGTGGATCGGGCGCGCATGGAGATGGCGCTTTCGAACCTGATCGAGAATGCCGTGAAATTTACGCCGGGTGGCGGGCAGGTGGAGGTAAGCGTTCGGCGGGCCGAGTGCGGCGTGGAGTTGAGCGTGAGCGACAGCGGCATGGGCATCTCTGCCGATGATATGCCGCATGTGTTTGATCGGTTTTACCGCGGGCAGAACGCGGGTGGGGTGCAGGGCAATGGGCTGGGGCTGGCCATTGTGCAAAGCATTGCGCAGGCGCATGGCGGGCAGGCCCGTGTAATAAGCGAGGCAGGGCAGGGCAGCACGTTTGTGATCGAAGTGGCGCGTTAATTCGGCCTCTTGCGCATAGGCATGTTCTCGGTATAATCCTAATAGAACAGAAGTTCTAGAGAGAAATCAATCGCTGGCAAGCAATTACTAATCCCCAATTACTAATTACTTCTGGCCAAAGGAGAACCAAACATGGCAAAGGAAGACGGCAAGAAGAAGGCGCTGGACATCGCGTTGGCATCTATTTTGAAGGCGCACGGCGATGGCGCGGTGATGCGCCTGGGCGAGGCTGCGCACAT
>JAYTNY010000237.1:0-5284 GCA_043748055.1 Roseobacter sp. | reverse complement strand
TTTGGGCTATCTGGATATTTTGAGCGAAGGCGGTGAGCCGCTATGAAACCGGGCTACAAGCGGACCGAGGTGGGGGTGATTCCGGAGGCGTGGGAGGTGAAGCGGCTTGATGAGGTCGCTGACTTTCTGGATGGCATGCGTCGTCCAGTAAAAGATAGTGATCGAGCCAAAATGCGCGGCGAGGTTCCATATTACGGGGCATCGGGCATTGTTGACTATGTGAATGGGTTTCTGTTCGATGAAGATTTGGTGTTACTCGCAGAAGATGGAGAGAACATCGTTAGCCGCACAAGTCGTATTGCATTCCAAATATCTGGTCGAACCTGGGTCAACAACCATGCACATGTGTTGCGCCCAAAGCCCGGCATGGTGATTGGCTATCTTGTGGAGGCATTAGAGAGTCGTGACTATGACCAGCACAACACAGGCACGGCCCAACCGAAACTAAACAAACAGGTCTGCTCAAAGCTTCCAATTCTTTGCCCGTCCTTACCCGAACAACGCGCCATCGCCCAAGCCCTGAGCGACGCCGACGCGCTGATTGCCGCGCTGGAGAAACTGATTGCCAAGAAGCGCGATGTGAAGCAAGCCGTCATGCAGCAGTTGCTCTCGGGGCGCACTCGGTTGCCGGGGTTCAGTGGGGCGTGGGAGAGGCACAAGTTAGGAGATGTGTCGGAAATCATCATGGGCCAATCTCCGCCGGGACATTCATACAATCGAACAGGCATGGGGGTGCCTCTGATTAACGGCCCAACTGAGTTTACAGACAAACACCCAGTCAAAATTCAATGGACTACAGAGCCAACGAAATTCTGCGAAAAGGGTGATCTGCTGATTTGCGTTAGAGGAAGTTCTACGGGCAGAACAAATACTTCAGACGATGATTACTGTATTGGGCGCGGTGTCGCTGCTATCAGGGCAAAGGCCAATAGTAGTACGGTCTACATCGCATATCAGGTTATTGGAGCTATTGAAACCATATTGACGGCAACGACAGGCTCGACTTTTCCAAGTATTGATGGAAAGTCAATTCGTGCAATAGAGATTCCGCTGCCAACTCAAGCCGAACAAACCGCCATCGCCACCGCCCTCTCCGACATGGACGCCGAGATCGTGGCGTTAGAAGCGCGGCTGGCGAAAACCCGCGCGCTCAAGCAAGGCATGGCGCAAGCCCTGCTCACCGGCAGGGTGCGGCTGGTATGAGCGTTCTATCGCAAGTTCTAAATCAGTTCATACCCTGGTCAACGGCGAGCGTGACTCTTGACCTGGCAGGTCTGAACGCTGAAAACCAAGTGAGCGCTGCCAGACCACCTGCCAGGTCTAGCCGCAAGCCAACGCACGCCAGACTAGACCTGGCAGGTGGGTACCGACGGGGTTAACGGCGCAGCGTTCAGACCTGCCAGGTCGGGCGTTTGTTTCGCAGTGGGCAAGGTGATCACATCTTTACATCTTTATGACCAACACGACCAACACCAATACGAACACAACGAGCAACATCGGAGAACTGGAGCGCGCCGCCCAAAACCGCGTGGTGCGGTTGTTCAGCCAAACGCTGGGCTATCGCTATCTGGGCAACTGGGAGAAGGGCCGAGACAACCGCAATATCGAAGAAGCCGAGCTGCGTGCGTGGCTGGGGCGGCGCAACGTGCCCGCCAAGCAAATTAGCGCGGCGCTGCGTCAGTTGCAGGCCGCCGCCCAAGACGCCAGCAAAAGCCTCTACGACCGCAACCGCGCCGTGTATGACCTGCTGCGCTACGGCGTAAAAGTGCAGCCCAATGTGGGTCAGCCCACCCAAACCGTGTGGCTGATGGATTGGGCACGCCCGGAGGCCAACGACTTCGCCTTTGCCGAAGAAGTGACCGTGGCGGGCGCGTATGCCCACTCGCGCCCCAAGCGCCCCGATATCGTCGTCTACATCAACGGCATCGCGCTGGGGGTCATCGAACTGAAGCGATCTTCTGTCTCGGTCAGCGAGGGCATTCGCCAAAATTGGGACAACCAGAAGAAAGACTACATCGAGCATTTCTTCAGCACCGTGCAATGGGTGATGGCGGGCAACGACAGCGAAGGCTTGCGCTATGGGGCCATTGGGACGCGGGAGAAGTATTACCTGACGTGGAAAGAGGAGACTCACAGCGAGGTTGCCTCGCCGCTCGACCGCGCGCTTGTGCAGCTATTTAACAAGGCGCGCTTCATCGACCTGCTGCACAACTTCATCGTTTTCGATGCAGGCACCAAGAAGCTGCCGCGCCCCAACCAATACTTTGGCGTGCAGGCCGCGCAGGCGTTTGTGCGCAAGCGCGAGGGCGGCGTCATTTGGCATACCCAGGGCAGCGGCAAAAGCCTGACGATGGTGTGGCTGGCCCGCTGGATTCGAGAAAACGTGCCGGATGCGCGCGTGCTCATCCTCACCGACCGAACCGAGCTGGACGAGCAGATCGAAAAAGTATTCAGAGGTGTCAACGAGGCCATCCTGCGCTCGCGCGATGGCGCGGGCCTGATTGCGATGTTGAACGCGCCCACGCCCTGGCTCATGTGTTCACTCATCCACAAGTTTGGCAGCCGCAAACAAAATACGAGCGAAAAGAGTGAAGCCAGCGAGGCCGAGATAAAAGCCTATGTGCAATCGCTTAGGCAGGCGCTGCCACCCGGCTTTGCCCCCAAAGGCAACTGGTTTGTGTTTGTGGATGAATGCCATAGAACGCAATCTGGCGATCTGCACAAAGCCATGACCGAGCTGTTGCCCGCTGCCGTGCTGATCGGCTTTACCGGCACGCCGCTGCTCAAGGCCGATAAGCAGCGCAGCATCGAGGTGTTTGGCCGCTATATTCACGTATACAAATACGACGAGGCCGTGCGCGATGGCGTGGTGTTGGATTTGCGCTACGAGGCACGCGACATCGATCAGCGCATCGGCTCGCAAGAGCGCATAGACCAGTGGTTCGACGCCAAAACCCGTGGGCTGACGGATGTGGCGAAGGCGCAACTGAAGGCGCGCTGGGGCACGCTGCAAAAGGTGTATTCAAGTCTGGATCGGCTAAAAATAATTGTGGATGACCTGCTGATGGACATGGCGACGCGCGACCGGCTGAGCAGCGGCCACGGCAACGCCATGCTGGTGGCGGGCAGCATCTACGAGGCGTGCAAGTTTTACGAGCTGTTTGCACACACCGAGCTGCGCGGCAAATGCGCCATTGTCACCAGCTACACGCCCTCATCCAAAGAAGTAAAAGGCGAGGACAGCGGCGAGGGCGAGACCGAGAACATCTTCAAATACGAGACCTATCGCAACATGCTGGCCGATTGGTTTAACGAGCCGCCCGAAACGGCAGCGACCAAAGCCGAGGAATTTGAGCGGCAAGCCAAAAAGAAGTTTGTGGAGGAGCCGGGCCAGATGAAGTTGCTCATTGTGGTAGACAAATTGCTCACCGGCTTCGATGCGCCCTCGGCAACGTATCTCTACATCGACCAGAAAATGCAGAATCACGGCCTGTTCCAAGCCATTTGCCGCGTCAACCGGCTGGATGGCGATGACAAGGAATTTGGCTACATCGTGGACTACAAAGATCTGTTTCACAGCCTGGAGCGCGCCATCAAAGATTACACCTCCGGCGCGTTTGATGACTTCGACAAAGACGATGTAGCGGGCTTGCTCAAAGACCGATTAACGAAGGCCCGCGAGCGGCTGGAAGAAACCCGCGAGGCGGTGCACGCCTTGTGCGAACCCGTTGCGCCGCCCAAGAACCGGCAAGATTACGTGCGCTATTTTTGTGGCGATGCAACCGCCGGTTCGGGGCAAGCGGGAACAGACCGATCTGTGTTGCAAGAAAACGAGCCGCGCCGCGTGGCGCTCTACAAGCATGTGGCTGCGTTTGTGCGCGCCTACGCCAATTTGGCCAACGAGTTGCCCGAAGCTGGTTACACCGAACCCCAGATGAAGCATCTGCGCGATGAAGCCACGCACTACGAATCGGTGCGCGCCGATGTCAAACTGGCGAGCGGCGACTATGTGGACTTGAAGCTGTATGAGCCAGCCATGCGCCATCTCATCGATACTTACATCAAGGCAGATGGAAGCGAGAAGGTCTCGGCGTTTGATGACCTGTCGCTGATTCAACTGATTGTGGAGCGCGGCGTTGACGCGGTGGATGCTCTGCCGCAAACAATCTGTGGCGATGCCGGGTTGGTGGCCGAGGTGATTGAGAACAACGTGCGCCGCTTGATCATTGATGAGCAGCCGCTAAACCCCAAATACTATGCGCGCATGTCGCAACTGTTGGATGAGCTGATTCAGCAACGCCGCCAAGGCGCGCTGGATTACCGCGAGCATTTGGCGCGGGTGGTGGCGCTGGCCCGCCAAGCCCAAAACCCAGCCGCGAGCCAACATTACCCAGCCGCCATGAACACGCCCGCCCGGCGCATGCTCTATGACAACCTGGGCGGCAACGAGATGCTGGCTGCGATTGTGGATCGCGCCATTCGTGAGAGTCGCCAGGATGATTGGCGCAATAACCCCTTCAAGATCAAAAAAGTGCGGCAGATGATTCGCGCCGTGTTGCGAACCCACCTGCAAGATGACCCGCCCACCTTACAAGCCACCGCCAGCACGTTGCTGAAAGACACAACAAGTGAGCGCTATACCGCGACGCCCGAAGAAACGTTGGGGCAACTAACCGAGCGCATTGTGGAGTTGGCGAAGAACCAAGATGAGTATTAACGCCAACACGCAAGTCCTGTGCGTCAACGACATCGAAGTGCAAGTTGTGCGTAAGCCGATCAAGAACCTGCACCTCGGCGTATATCCGCCCCATGGCCGCGTGCGGGTGGCGGCTCCGTTGGCGGTTAGCGATGAGGCGGTGCGGCTGGCCGTCATCGGCAAATTGGGCTGGATCAAGCAGCACCAGGCGCGCTTTCAGTCCCAGCCGCGCCAATCTGCACGGGAGATGGTGAACGGCGAGAGCCACTATTTTCTGGGTCGCCGCTATCGCTTGCATGTGGTCGTCGCAGCTGGGCCGCAATCCGTTCACGTTCGGCACGCCGTGTTGGAGATGCGCGTGCGCCAGGGTGCCGATGAGGGTGCCTGTCACCGTTTGCTGCAGCGCTGGTATCGCCAGCATTTGCACGAGCTGGCTGCGCCGCTGCTGGTGCAATGGCAGGTGCGCATTGGCGTGCAGGCAACGGCCTGGGGCATCAAACAGATGAAGACGCGTTGGGGCGGCTGCAACCCAGCGGCAGGGCGCATTTGGCTGAACTTGGAGCTGGCAAAGAAACCTGCTCAATGCCT
>JAYTNY010000236.1:0-2841 GCA_043748055.1 Roseobacter sp. | reverse complement strand
CAAAAAGCGTTTAAGCAATATGTAGATGGCGACAAGAGCGTTAACAAAATTGGCGAGTTGGGCGTCGTCGGCAAGATTAGTTGGTATGTGCCCAAGTATGTCGTAGATGCACATCCCGATCTCGCTACGTGGGAAGGCTTTAAGAAGCCCGAAAACGTGGCGCTGTTCAAAACCGCCGAGACAGGCAACAGTGCCCAGTTCTTGGGTGGCTCGCCCAGCTTTGTGCAATACGACGAGGAAATCATCAAGAGCCTGGGCTTGGATATGAAGGTGGTGTTCGCTGGCTCCGAGCAATCCTCGTTGGCTGCGTTGGATGCAGCCTACAGCCGCAAACAACCCATCTTGCTGTATTTCTGGACGCCGCACAGCATTCACAACAAATATGAGTTGGTGGCCGTCAAGCTGCCCGACTACACCGACGACTGCTATGCCGAAGCCAACAAGGGTAAAAAGAATTGCGACTACCCACCCGATGTATTGGTAAAAGTCGCCAACGCCAAACTCAAAGATGAAGCGCCAGATGCCTATGCCTTTCTGGCGAATCTGAAATACTCCACCGCCGATCAAATCTCCATGATTGGCGATGTGGACTTGAACAAGAAGACCCCAGCCGAAGCCGCCAAAACCTGGATCGAAAAGAACGAAGCCAAGTGGAAGGCGTGGTTGGTGAAGTAAAAGAGAGATTGGAGATTAGAGATTGGAGATTTGTTCCAATCTCCAATCTCCTCTTCATGCCCAAACTCACCTGCAACCACCTTTGGAAAATCTTTGGCAAAGCGCCAGAGAAGACACTCGCTGCTCTCACAGCATCCCAGCATCCCAGTACCTCCGAAGGCAGCAAGCAGCAGATTGCCGATCACGTCATCGCTGTGCGCGATGTCTCGTTTGAGGTGAATGCGGGCGAGACGTTTGTGGTCATGGGCCTCTCGGGCAGCGGCAAGAGCACGCTCATTCGTTGCCTCTCGCGCTTGGCCGAGCCAACGGCGGGCGAGATCATCGTGGACGGCCAGGACATTCGCAAGATGAGCGAGAGCCAACTGCGCGAACTGCGGCGGCACAAGATCAGCATGGTCTTCCAAAACTTTGGCCTGCTGCCCCACCGCTGCGTGCTAGACAACGTGGCCTATGGCCTGGAGGTGTGCGGTGTGGGCAAAGCGCAACGCCACGAGCGCGCCGCGCAGATGATCGAGTTGGTTGGCCTGAAGGGCTGGGAGCAGCACTACCCCAAGCAACTCAGCGGCGGCATGCAGCAGCGGGTGGGGCTGGCCCGTGCGCTGGCAGTTGACCCCGAGATCATGCTGTTCGATGAACCCTTCAGCGCGCTTGACCCGTTAATTCGGCGCGAGATGCAAGATGAGTTGCTGCGCTTGCAAGCTACCTTGCACAAGACCAGCGTGTTTATCACCCACGACTTTGCAGAGGCGTTAAAACTCGGTGATCGCATCGCCATCATGAAAGAGGGCCGCTTTGTGCAACTGGGCACGCCGCAAGAGCTGGTGCTGCACCCCAAAGATGACTACGTGCGCGCGTTTGTGAAGGATGCGCCGAGGGCCAAAGTGTTGACGGCGGCGACGATCATGTCACCGTGTCCCGTCGCCTACTCACCCAATGGCCGCACCGCAACCCCAGAGACTTGCCTGGATGACCTGATGCCCATGCTGGCCGATAGCGATGCACCCGTTGCCATCATGCGCAATGGGCAAGCCGCTGGCATCGTCGATCGCGCCATCGTCATCCGTGCTTTGATTCAAGAGACCCCCGACCCCTGAAGGAGAGTCGTTGATTTCTTCTGCAACTTTCCTCTTTCTGATCCTGATGATGAACTCTAAGCCGATCTCAAGGACTCCCCTTTTAGGGGTCGGGGGTTTGTGGCTGGCACGTTTGCTAGGCCTACTGCTCGTCGTCTATCTTCTTTCGCTCGCCGTGCCCACGCTGGCGCGGCAGTTCCCAGCAGATTGGTATCTCGGTGTGCGCCCGCGCGTAGATTTATTTCAAGATTGGGTCATCCGCAATCGCCTCAATCACCCGGCCTTTATTCTGGTCATAGACCCAATCAAAAACGCCATAGATGCAGGCGTGCGCGCCGCCGAAAACGCGTTACTCAGTTTGCACTGGGCTGTTGTGGTGGGCGCGTTTGCGCTGGCGGGTTATGCGCTTTCAAGCTGGCGCATGGCGCTTGGCTGCGCCATCAGTTTGTTTTTGTTTGGCGCGCTGGGCTTGTGGGAGCAAAGCATGCAAACGTTGGCGCTTATGTTGGCTGCTGTGTTGCTGTCTTTGTTGATTGGGATTCCGTTGGGCATTGCCTCTGCGTTTAGCGACCGCACCCACAAAATTTTGCGGCCTATTCTGGATGGCATGCAGACCATGCCCGCCTTCGTCTATCTCATCCCAGTTGTGTTGTTCTTCGGCGTGGCGCGCGTGCCCGCCGTCATCGCCACAGTTATTTACGCCATCCCGCCCGCCATTCGTTTAACAAACCTCGGCATCCGCGAGGTGCAGCCCAGCGCCGTTGAGGCCGCCCGCGCCTTCGGCAGCACGCGCATGCAGACGCTGTTCAAAGTCTTGCTGCCATTGGCTTTGCCCAACATCATGGCTGGCGTCAACCAAACCATCATGATGGCCCTCGGCATGGTGGTGATTGCGGCGATGGTGGGCGCTGGCGGGCTGGGTCGCGAGGTGTATCTCTCGTTGCAACGCCTGCAAGTGGGCGCAGCCTTCGAGGCTGGTCTCGCCATCGTCATCATGGCCATCATGTTGGATAGGCTGAGTGAGGCACTGAGCAAGATTGATTTAACTAGCAATACCAACGCAAGACGCAAGACGCAAGACGCAGGACGGAGG
>JAYTNY010000235.1:0-3496 GCA_043748055.1 Roseobacter sp. | reverse complement strand
CTTTTTGATAACGAACTCAATAAGATTCGTACCGATCTCACCCAACTCAGCAGCAACGTCATCTCAGCCACAAGCCGCGCAGTCACCTCGCTCATTAATCGAGATTTCGACGAGGCACGCAGTGTGAAACAGGATGATAAGGTAAATGATGAACTGCGCTATCGTGTTGAGGACGAATGCTTGACGGCCATTGCGACACAGCAACCGGTTGCACGAGATTTGCGTGAGCTAGTCGCTGCCACATTTGTAGCCGTTGAATTGGAGCGCTGCGGCGATTACGCCAAAGGTGTCGCGAAAGCAGCACGTAAGATCACCCGATCCGAAAGCACGTTAGGGCCCTACAACCTTAGCGAGATGGACCGCGTAGCGCGCAACATGCTGGAGCGGAGCACTCAGGCATTTATTGAAAAAAATGTCGAGGGTGCGCAAACCATCATCGAGGCCGACAACTATGTGGATAAGCTCTATAACGATCTGGTGGTTTACACCACTACGATGATGAGCCATGATCCAAGCCACATCGAATGCGGGGTATGGCTGATGCATGCAGGGCATTGCCTGGAGCGCATCGCCGACCGGGCCACCAATATTGCCGAGCGGGTGATTTTTGTGGAGACAGGTGTAGCAGCGGATATGAACAAACACACCGCCGAAGAAGCACGCAAGATTGGGAACTGATACCGTTTTAGCGCACGATCTTACGCAGCACTTTGCGTTTTGCCGGGGCTTTGGGTTTGCGCACAGGCTTTTTTGCTTGCGCCCGCGCCTTCTTCGGCGCAGGCCTCAGCACCCCCGCAATCGCCGTCGCAATCACTTCATCCATCGAAGTCACCATCACCAACTGCATCTCGCGCTGCACCTTCTTGGGCACTTCTTCCAAATCTTTCGTGTTCTTCTTCGGCAGGATAAGCGTTCGCAGCCCGGCGCGATGTGCGGCCAACAGCTTTTCTTTTAGGCCGCCAATGGGCAGCACGCGGCCCCGCAGCGTAATCTCGCCGGTCATGGCCACATCCCGCCGCACCGGAGTTTTGGTGAGGGCGCTGATTAAGGCCGTTGCGATTGTGATGCCTGCGCTGGGGCCATCCTTCGGCACTGCCCCCTCAGCCACATGAATATGAATGTCGTTCTTCTCAAATAGCTTGGGCGCAATGCCAAAGTCTTTGGCGCGTGCGCGGGCGTAGCTGAGGGCGGCCTGTGCGCTCTCCTGCATCACATCCCCCAACGAACCCGTCAGCGTAAGTGCGCCCTTGCCTTCCACCAGCGTCACTTCGATGGGCAGCAAGTCACCGCCGCCTTCGCTCCAACTCACCCCGTTTGCAACGCCAATCTGGTCCACCTCGTCCATCTTGCCAAAATCGAATTGGGGCGGGCCGAGATATTTATTCAGTTGATCGGGGTTGACGCGATGGGCATGCTTCTTGCCCTCGGCCACGTTGCGCGCGGTCTTGCGGCACACCGTGGCAATCATGCGGTCTAGCTCCCGCACACCGGCCTCGTAGGTGTACTCACGGATGATGCGCTTGATCGCTTCATCGCCAAAAGCTAATTGATCGGGCTGCAAGCCGTTCTCGCTAAACTGGCGCGGCACCAAATAGCGGCGGGCAATCTCCAGCTTCTCTTCTTCGATGTAGCCCGGAAACGCGATGACCTCCATGCGATCCAACAACGCCGCCGGCAACGAATCTACCGAGTTGGCCGTCGTCACCCACAACACCTTGCTCAAGTCGTAGGGCACATCCAAATAGTGATCCTCGAACTCCGAGTTTTGCTCCGGGTCTAATACTTCGAGCAAAGCCGCGCTGGGATCGCCGCGAAAATCGTCGCCCAGCTTGTCAATCTCATCCAGCACAAACAACGGGTTGATGGTGCCTGCGCGCTTCAGGGTCTGCAAAATGCGGCCGGGCAACGCGCCAATATACGTGCGCCTGTGGCCGCGAATCTCGGCCTCGTCGCGCACACCGCCCACGCTCATACGCACAAACTTGCGGCCCAGCGCATCGGCGATGCTGCGGGCCAAGCTGGTCTTGCCAGTGCCGGGTGGCCCTACAAAACAAATGATCGGGCTGCGCATCTTGTGCCCGCTCTGCTGGGTTAATTTGCGCACGGCGATGTATTCCAGAATGCGGTCTTTGGCTTTGGGCAAGCCAAAATGCTTTTCGTTGAGCACGCGCTCGGCGTGCTTCACATCCAAGTTGTCCTCGGTCTGCTCGTGCCACGGCAAATCCAGCAGCCATTCGATGTAGCTGCGCACCACACCCGCGTCCGGGGCCATCGTCGGCAGCTGCGCCAGCCGCGCAATCTCATCGCCGGCTTTGGCCTTTGCCACATCGGACATTTGCTTGGCCTCTAATCGTACGCGCAAGCCCGCCACATCGCGCATGTTGCCATCTAATTCACCCAGTTCGGTCTGAATGGCGCGCAACTGCTCGCGCAAGTAATACTCGCGCTGGTGCTTGTCTACTTCGCTCTGCGCATCGGCCTGAATTTTGTCCTCTAGTTCAAGCACGTCTAACTCGCGCGCCAAAATCGTGCTCAGCTTTTGCAGGCGCGCATTTGGCTCAACCGTTTCCAAAATGGTCTGGCGGTCGGCCATGCTGATGGGTAACGCTTGGGCGATGAGGTCGGCCAGCCAACCGGCCTCGGGCACGTTCATGGCATACACGAATGATTCTTCGTTAATGTTTTGATTCAACGAGACGACGCGCTCGAACAAGGTCAGCACTGCGCGCATTAGGGCCTCGGTGGCCTGCGAATGCAATTGCGGCTCGGGGATCAATTGCACTTTGGCGCGCAAATACGGCGTGGCCTGCGTCCACGTGAGAATTTTGACGCGCGCCCGGCCCTGCACCAACACGCTGGCTGTGCCATCCGGCATGCGCAACATGCGCCCAACATCACAGACCGTGCCAAACTCATACATGTCGCTGGTGCGCGGCTCGTCAATCGTGGCGCTCTTCTGCGCAACGGTGACAACAAAGCCCAATTCGTTCGCCACGTCCAACGCGCGCAAGCTGCGCTCGCGCCCCACGTTGAGCGGCGACACGGCGCGGGGGTAAACCAGTTGGTCGCGCATGGGCAACACCGGCACCTCGAACACATCGGGTAACTTGGTTTCGCCCTCGGCGGTGTGCGGCAGGCCATTGCCAAAGCTGGCGGCCATCAGCCAGCCGCGCATATCTTGGTCTTGGGGGTATTGGGGCTGGGGTTGGAATTGGTGCATGAAATAAGAACTGCGTTTGGATGGACTAGGGAGCGGTATCGAGAGCGGGCTGGATTTTACTCGTTACCGCTTCATCTGCCTGAGTGGGGTGCATTTCACAAAAGCGGCAGAAACCACCGGTAGGGGCGAAGCATTCGGCGAACGCAGCCCAACAAACTCAACTGAGTTCTCGAATGCTTCGCCCTGGAGCGCGGGGTGAAAACACCAGCTTCGGCATAGAGAATGCTGTCGCGCGGGCGAAGCATTCGGGTGTGCGACGGGGCTAATTACGCGGCG
>JAYTNY010000234.1:0-2668 GCA_043748055.1 Roseobacter sp. | reverse complement strand
TCGCCGCTGAGCGATTCGGCATACAGCCGGAAATCGCGCCATTCGCGCAGGGCAGCGCCGCTGGCAAATTCTTGGCTCAGGGTTTGCCTCATCGCGTCGGACACCACAAAGTGGGTGGAGATTTCATCCGTCACGGGCAACGGCTTTAGGGTTTGTTCCACGCCCGCAGGGATAGGTTTGTCATCCGGCTTCGCCGTAATATCTGGGGCTACCGCAGCCCGGAAGAGCAACACCAGCTTGCCATTGCGAGGCATGGTGTAGAGCGATTTCTTGGCCGTGCCACCATCAAAGACCAACTCGGTTTGCCCGCTATCTGCCACAGATTGATTGACCAAACTGGTCGCTGCGTTTGTCTTGATGCTCAGTGTGACCGTATCTCCCAATTTGCGTTCTGGGTCGTTTAGGGTGTATTGCCAGTAGCGTTGCCATTGCTTCGTCACCGGGCGCAGGCTGATCTGCGTAAGCGCCAGCAACGCCTTGCCATCGGGTGTGGCCTCGTCCAGCTCAACCGCTTTGCTGGGCTGGAACAACGTCTCGATGTGCAAGTAGCGCGCAAAGTCTTTGTCCTCAACGCCGCGCACGAGGGTGGACCCGGCTTTCAGCACGCTGTTGATGGCCTTGTTCAATCGTTTCAACGCCGCATCGCCCAACATCAACTCGCCGTTGTTTTTGTAGCGCAGCGTAAACGCGATTGACAAGCCAAAGCGCTGCAACACGCCCCAACCATACGGGTCGCCTTTGGGCGCAGTGACGCGCAAAAAGTCTGCCAGCGCGCCGGGTTGGTCGGGCGGGAAGAGTTGCAAATCCACATACATGCCGGGCGAGGGTTCGGCGTCACTTGGTTGCGTCTGGTCTACCGAAAGCGCATCCACCACGCGCTGCAAGAACGGATGCATGCGGCCCAGTCGCAACCGCTTGCCCCCTCGACCCAACTGAACAAAGGGCGCGGGGTCGTTGGCCTCTGCGCGAGAAAAGCTAAAGACATCATCGCGCACCGGGCAGGGCGGCCACGCCAGCCGCGAGTCTCGCCAGGAGTACCACGGCCCGTGTGATAGCTCCGAGCGCATGGCCTGCATCGTGTGCGGGTCGCGCTGGCGCTGAATGTGTGTTGGATACCACGCCTCCCAGGTGTTCACCGCCAGCGTGTCGGCGGGCGCAAACAGAAAATCGTCGGTGGGCAACATTTGCACTTCCTGAAGGCGGCGCAGCGCGGGCTTCAGATTCTTCACGTCGGCGTAGTCGGCATCCGTAAATGCGTCCACATCCAATTGATACAGGTGGTAACCGGCGTTGAGATCGAGCGGGTAGTTAACGTTGTCGCTGGGGCCTTGATTCCAGCGGAAGCGGATGCAGCGGATGCCTTGTGGGTGCGGCGAATAGAGGACATTGCTCAGACCACCAGTGAACTTGAAGTTGTCCGCAATCGGCATAGGGAAGAAAGCATTGCCCACCTGCGCGCGCTCATCGTGCGGGGGCAAAAAGTGTTTTTGGATGGGTTGGGCGGGCCATTCCAGTTCGGGCAATTGGCGTTCTTCAGAGGCGACTCCAGCCCCCGCGCCGTCTAATGCTTCAACACGCAGCCGCAACGCCACCGTCGCCAACGATGATCGCACGCCGTTGGCCGATTCGGCTTGAATAAAGCAGCGCCACGATTCGGGCTGCCAATTCTCGGCGGGCAGCACCGCCGCCTCGCGTAGCGCCGCCAACAGCTTTACGCCGCTCGCATCTTGAACAATCTCGTCGGTCAGTTCGATGCGCACATCGGTGGGCAACGGGCGCGCATTCGAGGCTGGGCGCGATGCGGTCCGCGCCCCTTGCGACACGCCATCCAACCCATAGCTGCCGATGGGCAGAGTGTTCTCTTTGCGGAACAGCACATACGTTTTGGCGGCGATGATGTTGGGCTGGTTGCTCGTCGGCGTAGGCGTCGTCCAACTTAAATCAATGTGATGGGGCTGGACGATCTTGGGCGTGTTTGCGGCCACACGCGTGTTGGGCCGGGGCAGATCGCCCTCGCGGAAGACAACGGTGAGTTGGGCATCGGTGGGCACAGCGGGCGGCTGGTTGGGGTAGCGCGTCGCCAACACGGTCAGCACTCGCCCACGATGCCCGCAAAAATCGACCGGGGTAATGGTGTAGAGATAGCTGCGGCCATTGAGGGGCAGCGCGGCCTGGTCCTCCAGCGTCTCGTGGTTAAAGTTGTCGGTGATGTTGAAGCGCGGCTTGAGGCGGCGCAGCAGGCCATCCGGATGCTCAGCCGTGTTCTCCAAGTGCATGGCCTGAGCGGGCTTTACGGTGAATTGAAGTTCGCGCTCACGGCCATCCAAGGCGCGGCGGCGCACCTCGTAATGGGCCAGGTGATGATCGGGGTCGCCGCGCACAGCATCGTTTAACGCGCCAGGCAATGGCTTTGTCCACGTCAAATCCCAGGTGATGGCGATGGTGTTGGCATCGGTGTAATGCCGCACGCGACGGAACTCGGGCGGGTTCACCTCAAAGTCGGTGCCTGCGATGTTGAACGTCTCGACGGGATGAGATTCGTCAGCGGGTTTGTTATCGGCAGGGGCGCGGCGCTGCTTAATCGTTGGCTTCTGGTCGTCTGGGTCGGGCAGCGAATCCAGCCAAGCAGGCGTATCGCCTTTGAAGGCGAACACCAGGCCCAGGTTGA
>JAYTNY010000233.1:0-4648 GCA_043748055.1 Roseobacter sp. | reverse complement strand
GTGTATTCCTCCAGCGTGAGCTACGAGCGCGAGAGTGGCGAACCGCCCGACCCGGCACAGGCGCGGCTGCGCTTCACCCCGCTCTCCACGGATCCGGCTATGAATGGCGTGGATGTGCGCGTGGATGGCGTGACCGTGTATGTCAACACCTCGCCCACCTCACCGGCGTTGTTGGAATACATTGAGCTGACACCGGGTACGCACCTTGCGGAGCTGATGACGACCGGCAGCAACAGCGTGGTGCTAAGTGCCACCGTGAGCCTGAGCGCCACCTACGACTACAGCTTGATGACCGTGCAGCGGCCATCCGCCGCGTTTGCCATCAACAGGCCAGAAGCGTTTACCGACTTGGTTCTGATTGGCGACGACAACAGCCCACCCGCTGCGCCGGGCCAAGCCCGCGTTGTGCTGTTCAACGGCTTTGAAAGCAACCTCACGCTATATGTGGACGGCATTGCCTCCGTGATTAATCTGCCGCCCAAGTACGCCTCCACCTACGCCACGTTGGCTGCCGGGCGGCACACGCTGGAGCTGCGCTACGCCGGAAGTGGCATTGCGGCCAGCGCGCCCACCCAAATAGATGTGAGCGAGGGCGGTGTGTATGCCTTCCTCGCCGCCGAAGACCCGATGGGCCTCAATGCCGCCGCCCTGCTGCAACGCGCCGACGAAACCTATGTGCGCACTTACCTGAGCGAATACAGTGTTGACCAAGCCACGTTGGGCGAGTGGAAAGTGAAGCTGGCGGGCGACACCGACAACACCTTTTACTTAATTTCGGTGGCCGGGCCAGCCAGCCCGCCCGTGCTTTCAGAATTAACCGTAAACGCCAGCAACCCCGCCGCAACACAAGTGAACTGGCGGCTCACCTCGGACTACAGCCCGACCACGATTCAGGTCTACGTCAACCCCGGCCCCATCACGCATTCCATCACCACCACCGGCACCAACGGCTTGCCCAACACCGTAGACGTGCCCGCCTACGAGGGCTTTGTAGCCGCCGAGTTTGTGATGAGCGGCACGGCGCAACTGGGCGGGCAAGCGATGAGCCGCGTGATTGACCTCTCGAAACTGGCCTCTGGCACCTACCACCTGTGGCTGCGCGCACAAGACGGCGTAAGCCCGCCCGTGAACGGCTACTTGGGCGCGGCCAGCTTTGCCGGATTGCAAGCGCTGGATGAATACGGCGTCAACTCGGTGCGCGTCGCCAAGAACGGCTACTCGGCGTTGGCGCAACTGCAAGGCGCCGCGCCCATCGTCATCAATCACGCCAACGATTTCCCGACGATGTGGGCCGCAACCATTGCGACGACGCTGACGGTGGGCACGGACTCTGGCGCGTTGTATGTGCAGTGGAATGCCCAGCCGCACCCGGATGTGGATAGCTACCGCCTGCTGTTCAGCACGCCGAGTTTGGCGGGGACGCAAGTCCTCACTGCGGGCGATGCGGTGGCCGAGTTTGATGCGGATGGCAAGGCCACCAGCAGCGCGTATGGCTTCACCACGCTCGGCAACATCGAACCAGGTGTTGTCTACTCGATGAGCATCGAAGCGGTGGACACCGAGCTAAACCGTAGCGTGCGCTCGCAAGTCTTCAGCTACACCGCCAGCCCCGGCAGCTTTGCGCTCAGTGCGCCGCAGGCCAGCTACGCTGTTGCGCGCGGCGGCCAAATCACCGTGCCAGTCTCGCTGATTGAAACACAGCCGTTGTTCTTCAAGCAGGTGGGCTTGGGGATCGACCTGGGCGAAGTGCCCCTCGGCATCAACGCTGGGTTCGTGGGCGATGTGGACGGCGCGACCACGCTCAGCCCCAGCCAATCCGTCACGCAGCTCACCCTCTCGGTGGATGGCGCTGTGCCGGATGGGCGCTACCGCCTGCGCGTGTTCGGCTACAACGGCAACCAAAAGCAGAGCGTGATGATTACTGTAGTGGTAGGCAACCCGAAGCAGTTGGCCTATCTGCCGTTGATTCGAAAGTAATGGCAGAGAAAGTCGTGCGGCATACGTCATGCGTAACCAATGCATGACGTATGACCTTGTTGAGTTCAGCACAACGGGCAAGCCAAGGGATGAAGCACTCGTAGGCGCATGAGGCAAACCCCACCGAGACCGATTGACCCAAATTGACCCAAATGGGATACCAGACCTACCGCAGCCGCCAGAGCAAGACCCGCACCTACCTAGCGCCGCGACGCACGATCTGCGCCACTCGCAGGGCGCATCCCTCGGCAACACTGGCACGATTGAGCAGCAGTATGGCGACCGCATCACCATCCACAACTATGGCCCAGCGGCTACCCCAGCTAACCCCGCACCCGATGATCCCAACGCCGAGTCGCCCTTCAAGGGCCTGCTGGCATTCGATGTGGCCGACGCCGAGCGATTCTTTGGCCGCGAGGCGCTGACCGAGGCGCTGATGTCTCGAAGCCAAGCTCGCCCTTGCGGATAAGTGAAATACCAAGAGAGCGAAGCGGTGCAATATATCGCAAAACCTGCCCCAATTTGCCTGCGGGGGAGTAGCCCACGCTGCGCTGCCGCGCTAGACCTTGCGGGTGGGCACGCACGTGGTTCACAGCGCGGCGCTCAGACCTGCAAGGTCACGAGTCAGTCTCGCAGTTGCCAGGGCTGGCAGAGCGTAACGCCTGACCTGCAAGGTGGGCAATCGGAATTGCCAACACCTTGCAGGTCTATGTCGCAAGCCAAGCCTGCCGCGCTAAACCTGCTCGCTAGCCACCCATCCGCTTATCCGCTCCCCATCCGTTGACACACCCCTACGGCACCCGCGCCCCCGCATAAATCGCCAACCCCTCCATCGCCCCCACCTTCTGGTTCACAATTTGCCCCGCGCCATTCACCACAACCAGCGCGCCCGCAGGCGCGGGCTTGGTGCTGCCCGACAACACGCACTGCCCGCCCACAAAATCCGCCTTCGTCACATCGCAATACCTACCCACGGGCAAGCCCGTCTGGTAAGTCGTCGTCGCGGCGCTGTCTGTGCGGTTAATCACTACAAAGCCCTTCGCCCCGCGCCCAAACGCAATATGGTTCACCTGGCTACCGCCGATGTTCTGCCAGTTACTCAGCGGCTCGCCCACCACCGCCTTGCGAAAAGCCACCATGTTGGCAATGGCCGTGCGGCGATGTTCGCAGGCCCACTTGCCGTCCTCAAACTTCTCGCTGCAATTGATGGGGTTCGCGCCCGTCGCCTGCCCGGCCCCATACACATCGCGCGTGTCTGCGCCGCTGCCTGAGGTATATGGCGGCTTGGCGTTGGGCGGGCCTTTGCTGTCGCCGTCGTTGCTGTCGGCCCGGTTGCTCCAGTAATAGCTGGACATGACCGAGGGATGCCCATACGGATACGCCAGCATAAACACGTTGCCGAGGGTGTAGAGCGCAGCGCCATCGCGGTGATCGAGGATGCACGAACCGCCCGCGCCGTGGCCGCGCTGGTTGTCGTGGTTGTCGGTAAACACCAGGGCCAACTCGCTGGGCAAAAAGTCAAAATTAAACGCTTGCAAATTACTCAGCGCCTCGCCACACTTGTTAAACATGCGGCCCACAGCCACGCTGTAACGAAACTCGGTCACATCACCCAGCCCGGTGTATTCGCTGGATTTAATCGGCTCACCGCCCTGATCAATGACCTCCAAGAAAATATACGGCGCGCTGCCGTCACGCTTGCGCAAGCCTTTTAAGATGGCGGCCAAATCTTTCACCGCCACATGCTTGGCCGCATCAATGCGAAAGCCCGCCACGCCCATCTCCAAAAAGCCCTGCAAGTATTTGCGCAAGGTGGCCTGCACATTGGGCTTGCCCGTGTCCAGGTCGGCCAGGTTCACCAGCTCGCAGGTCTGCACCTGCTCGCGGTCTTTGTAGCTCTGAATATCGCCGTTGGGCGTGTCGCACGCATGAAAATCGTCTTTCTTGTATTGCGGGTAAGCGTAATCGAAGTAGGTTGAACCCGCCGTGCCTTTGCCCGCGCCCACCCCCGTCGTGTGGTTAATCACCGCATCCACAATGATGCCCACACCCGCCGCGTTGCAGGCGTTCACCATCGCCTTAAACTCGGCCAAATTGCCGCTGCGGCTAGTTAGCTTGGTCGTGTCATGCGTCACGGCCTGGTAGCGCACCCACCACGGGAAGTCGTTGCTGGCGTTGCCGCTCATGTTCGCCGCAGGCAGCACATGCTCCATCGGCGGCGAGACCTGCACCGCCCAATAGCCCTTCTTCGCCAGATAGCTGCATTCTTTGCCAATGTCGGTCCACTTCCACTCAAACAAATGCACCATTACGCCGCCGTTTTTGGTCGTGGTCGTGCTGGCCTGCGCAGGGTTGGCGTTGGCAAAAATCGTCTGGAGCAACACAAGAACGAGGGAGAAGATTCGCAAGTTCATAGCAGAAGGCATTGTAGGCGCTGGGGTTCTCCGCCTCAACTCATGCTCACACAATCAATGCGCCATCATCCAAATACACCATCGTGCCATTCGCCAGGGCGGCCATTGCGGCCGTAATGCGTGGGCGCATTTTGATTGGGAGCAGCGGCAGCGCCGCTTCGAGCGAGAGAAATTGAAACGCGCTGATCTCGTTTGCTTGCAGCTTGATCTGCGCAACCTGCTGCGCCGATAGCGCACCGCCATCAAAGGCAAACATC
>JAYTNY010000232.1:0-4576 GCA_043748055.1 Roseobacter sp. | reverse complement strand
GCGATCAACCCAATCGCCATCGCCCGCCGCTCATCCAAATCTCGCAAGATGAGTTCGAGGGTGAAGTCGTTATCCAACCAGAGATATACGGCCAGGTGAATGGCGACGAACAAAAAGCCATACAAGCCCAACGCCCGCCGAATGCGCACCGCCTGCGGCCAATGCAACCAACGGTTAATGGGTGTGCAGGCGAACGAGGCGGCCAGCCACACCAATCCCACAAAGCCTGAACGCAACATAAGCGCCCGGTTGGCGGTGTAGTCTTCCAGGTGCAGCGCAAAGTCGGTCAGCATCCATGCCAGCACCAGCAGGCTGGTGGCATGCGTTAGTAGGCGGGGCCAGGTTAGGAAAAGTCGGCTCAAAGACCTTCTTACGAAGCACATCATCAGAGTGCCCTATCAGACTCCCGGAATAACACATTGTGTGATCTAAGAGTCAGAGCAATTGACATAGCAGCTACGGGTGAACATTCTTTTGCCGTAATCCATCCATGTGCTATGAAATGTCTAAAACCCACAGGACCAAAAAAGTACCGAGAAATAAGCTGATAGAGACGATTACCAAGTAATTGCTTCACCTGTTTGTTGTTTTCTTTTTTGAAGAAACGATGAGCAAGAACGCGTCCATTCACCCCTTGACCTTGAGTAGCGTTTACATGAACACCCTTTGCCTCAAGCCACACAAGAAGTAGGCTCTCAAAACAGGGGACGAGAATGTGTGCACTAGCGATATGTTCACCTCGAATGAACGCATCAACTCCAGAACGGATCACATCATAGTCAACCTTGTTCACATAGGAATCAATAGGAAGCCAATACTCAAAGTCTCTTACTGTGACCGATTTCTGACTTACAAAATCCTGTAGAAGCATATGAACAGTATCAGTTATCTCTTGAATGTTTTGTTTCCAAAACACTTCGCTACTATCACTTGAATGTATCGCTCGTTGGTTTAGATTTCGATCAATTTCAGCCATAGGAAGCTGCGATAACAACCCCTTTTCATTCTGTTGACGTAACTTTATTTTGTTCTCCTCTGGAACCAGACGCTCATCAATGATTAAATGATGTAGGTAGTTTTTAGAGTCTAAATTTGCATATTCGGCCTTAAATTGGTCGTAGGATGGGATAAAGCGATTTTGCATGAACTTCTCAGCGCTAGATTTAATTATTTTCTGCAAATCCTCAATGATCGGATTTGGATTTGGTTGTCGGTGTGCAAGTATTTCTTTCTGGATAGAGAGAAACTGACTTTCGCGTGTGTGATCCCCTAGTCTAAATCGAGCAAATTCCGCTGCCCGTTGACACCATTCAAATGCATTGTCGCTATGACATTTTTTAGCCGCTTCAATCATCTCCCGCATCAGGCGAAGCGTTAACTCGTCCACATCGCGTTTGGGGCCTTCACCATGGGATATTTTCCGCAGGAATTCGGTAATCCAAAGCGTATCGAATTCGCTTGACGAATTCGTTTTCTCTAGCCAAAACCAAGATAGAGCATCACAGTGACATGGGCGGCTCAGTTCAATTAAGTAACACAGTTGGGCAGATACCTCATTGAGTATTCCTCGACAGATATTGTCAAGCTTAATAAGGCTATTTGGCTCTAGAGATGCCAGCATTAGCATCCCAAAACGCCAAGAATTTTTATCGCATGATCGGCTCACATCGAGAATTCTTTTCAACAATCTCTCAGCGTCAGATTGTTTGTTGTATTGAATATAGCAATCAAAAATACGAGCACATCTTGTGGGCAGGTTATTAAATTTTTCCGAGTCAACAGGATGAAGTCCATGATTGCAATAATCTACAATACAATCAGATTCGCAAAAGGATTCCACGCCATGACTATGAATTAAATCGTGAAATACCATTTCGTCTTTGCGAGACAGATTGATATTGCCTTCTACTTCAGATGGAGATGGTGAATTCGACATTTTGTTGCACTGACCTGTCTCGGTTTCGATCTAAAACACATACGCTCGTTTAGATCATCATATCAACCCCTGCCCAAAGTCCTGATCGAACACGCGCCACACGCTGTGAATATGAATGCCGCCGTTGCGCGTGTTGTCGTACTCCAACAAGAACGATGGCCCTTGCAGCCGATAGTAATGCGGGCGACGCTCCTCAAACGCGCCTGCCCAACCAAACCGAATAGTGTCCAATCCATCTGCGTTGATGCGGTCGAGATGCGCCTTCGCCATCGGCTCGGCCAAACTGCCCAGCCAAGTTTGGATAATCTCCTGCGCCAACGCCTGCTGATCGTTGTTCAACGCAGAAAGCGGCGCACCCACCGGATCGAGCTGTTTGACGTAGGCATCGTTCCACGTCACGTGCCGCGTCAGTGCGTTCTTTTGAAACACCACTTCCGCCAGCTTGTTTGCATCCAAAGATTTCACCAGTTCGCGTGCGGCCCATTCCTCGCGTTGCATGGCGCGCAGGCCTGCGCTGCTCACCGTGGGCCATGCGCCGTGAAAGAACGGTGTCACGGTGATCTTGTCGCCAGCAATCGTGAAGTGGCGCGAGAAGTGGTGGCCTTCAAACCGCCAGCCCCAGGTTGGGTCGCCGGGTTTGCCAAAGATCGTCGTCCAATAATTTTGTGGGTCGCCGCCCACTTCGGTCATCAGCGACATCAAGTTCATGGCTTTCTGAAACCCAGCCTCGGAGATGCTGGCGCGCAACAGAGCCAGTGCGTTTTCGTGCTGGTTGGGCTGCATGTCTTTGAGGGGCAAGCCGTTGCGCGGGAAGCCGCTGGGGTTGGTCCAGTGCCAACGCAGGCGTTCGGCGTCGGTAAAGGCATAGGTGGCTTTGGCGCGCTGGTCATCGGTTAGCGCGTTCAAAAACTGATTGGCGGCGCTGGTGATGCTGGCCGCCAATTCGGTATTGGTAGCGGCGTTTGTAGACGACGGATTTTTGGTGATTGGCGCTGCGGTGCTGCTGGGATATACAGCGTTGCCTTCTGACACAGCTGGTGCAGCCGTGGGCTGCGCCGCAGGTTGCTCTTGGAGCTGGGCTTCTGTGGGCACAGGGCGCTGGGCAGGTTCAGCTTGAGACGAACACGCCGCAGCCAACACCCCAACACCCCCAAACATACTTGCGCGCAGCAGTTGCCGACGATTTAGCTTATTCATGTCCATTGAGTCTGAGCCTTATGCCTTAGACCGACGTAAATTTAGAGTGAGACAAGCTATTTCAATAGCCAGCGAAACATGCGGTCGGCCACCTTGCTATACGGTAGCCAGCGAAACCATGGGTCTAGCCCCAGGCTTTTTTTGAGGACGCTGCGCCGCTGCGAGAACGCATCAAACGAAGCCCGCCCGTGGTAGCTGCCCATGCCGCTGGCCCCCACGCCGCCAAACGGCATAAAAGGCGAGCCAAACTGAGCTGTCACTTCGTTCACGCCCGCATTGCCGCTATGCGTCTCGCTCAGCACGCGGTCTTGCACTTGCTTGTTGTTGGAGAAGACATACAACGATAGCGGCTTGGGCCGCGCATTCACAAAGCGAATGGCCTCGTCCAGCGTCTCGTATTCGATGACCGGCAACAGCGGCCCAAATATTTCGTCTTGCATCAACGGGCTGTTCGGGTCTACGTCGGTCATCAAGGTTGGGGCGATGAAGCGCTCAGCCTCATCCACCTGCCCACCGTGAACGACGCGGCCTTGCTGCAAGTAACTTTGCACGCGCGCAAAGTGTTGCGCGTTCACCATGCGGCCATAGTCTTTGCTTTGTTGTGCGTCATCGCCATAAAAGCGGCGCACGGCTTTGGTCAAATCGCCCAGCAGGGCTTGCTTAATTTTCTTGTCCACCAGCACGTAGTCCGGCGCAACGCAGGTTTGCCCGCAGTTCACCCACTTGCCCCAGGCGATGCGGTTCGCGGTGATCTCCACGTTCACATCGGCATCCACAATGCACGGGCTTTTGCCGCCTAACTCCAGCACAGTGGGCGTTAAGTTTGCCGCTGCGGATTGAGCAATGGCCGTGCCCACGCGTGTGCTGCCGGTGAAGAAAATTAAATCCCACGACAGCGCCGCCAATTGCTGCGAGACTGTTGCATCACCTTCAACCAGCGCCACCACACGTGGGTCAAAACTCTCGCGCACCAGCTCAGCCAGCACCGCCGAGACGTGGGGCGTGAACTCGCTGGGCTTTAGCACCGCCGTGTTGCCCGCCGCCAACGCGCCCACCAGCGGGGCCAGCACCAGCTGCACCGAGTAGTTCCACGGCGCAATAATCAGCGTGGTGCCCAGCGGCTCTGGGTATACCCAACACGATGACGGCAGTTGCACGAGGGCGGGCCGAATGCGTTGCGGCTTGGCCCAGCGGCCCACATGCGCCAGCGCGTGGCTGCACTCGCTTTGCGTAATCCCAATCTCCGAGAAATACGCTTCGGTCTCGCCCTTGTGCAAATCCGCGTGCAGCGCGTCCAGCAGGCGGCGCTCGTGTTTCTTCATGGCCTCGCGCAAGCGCTTCAGTTGCTCGATGCGAAACGCGACGGGCCGGGTGGCGTGCGTGGCAAAAAATTCGCGCTGGGCCCGGTATATTTGCGCGAGGTGCGCGGCGGGGGTGTCGGTC
>JAYTNY010000231.1:0-2801 GCA_043748055.1 Roseobacter sp. | reverse complement strand
CCTGGCTTTCTTGCTTTATTTGGATTGATTCCGTTGCTGATCGCCGCCTACATCTGGGTGTTGCGACGGCGGCGCAAGTTTGTGGTGCGCTTCTCCAGCCTGTCGCTGGTGCGCGAGGCCGCGCAGAAGCAATCGCGCTGGCGGCGGCATGTGCCGGTGGCGTTGTTTCTGGTGGGCATCACCAGCCTGGTTGCGGCCCTCACGCGCCCGGTCGCCGTCGTCAGCATCCCCACCAACGAGACGACGATTATTTTGGCGATGGATGTCTCGCGCAGCATGTGCTCCACAGACATCCTACCCAACCGCCTGCGTGCCTCCCAGGATGCGGCACTGACGTTTATCCAGAGCCAAAAATCTGGCACGCACTTTGGCATCGTCGCGTTCGCAGGCTTCGCAGAGCTAATTCAGCCGCCGACCACCGACCAGGAAGTGCTGGCCGATGCCATCGAGAGCCTCATCACCGGGCGCCGCACCGCTATTGGCAGCAGCATTCTTAAATCCATTGATGCGATTGCCGAGGTGGACAAGAACGTGGCCCCCAGCGTGACTGACGCAGGCAGCGTTGCGCCGCCACCGGTGCCAAAGGGCGCGTATGCGCCAGAGATCATCGTGATGCTGACCGACGGCGCGAACAACGCTGGCCCCACGCCCGTGGAAGCCGCGCAACAAGCCGCCGACCGAGGCATCCGCGTCTACACCATCGGCTTTGGCACCGAGCGTGGCGGCGAGCGACCCAATTGCAGCCAGTCGTTGATTGGTGGCGAACCGACGGGGCCGCCAACGGGGGGCCGCCCGTCCGAGCAAGGATTTGGCGGGGGCTTTGGAGGCGGCGGCGGTGGCGGTTTCCGGCGTGGCATCGACGAGGCCACACTGAAGAAAGTGGCCGAGATCACCGATGCCGAGTATTACTCTGCCGAAAGCGCCACCCAATTAGTTGAAGTGTTTGAGAAGCTGCCCACCAACTTGATTACGCGCCACGAGACAACCGAGATCAGCTTTGCCTTTGCAGCGCTGGGCGCGCTACTGGCGGCGCTGGCGGTGGGGCTGTCGCTGCTGTGGAATCCGCTGTCGTAAAAGCGTGCGTAAAAAACCTTGCTGGTTGGCGCAGCACAGATTCGCATGGCTGTTCCGTAAATGCACCAACCTGCGAGGTGTGTGCCTTCATCTATGCTACGTAAACTGTAATCGTGCGCGTCTCGTCGTGGCCGTCGTTGCGGCGGATGTGTAGCGAATAGGTGGTGGTTTGCGCAGGGCACACATTGCGCACCGCATGCCCAGTTACACCTTGCTCACCAAAGCCCTCGTTCAGCCAAACCCCATTTACGCCTTCCACGTCCCAACGCAGTTGGGTGCATTGCCCGCGTTGTAAGCTAAGGGTGTCGGCCCAAAAGTTGAACATGCCCGTCGCCGTTGGCGACTGAATAAACACGGTCAGGTCGAACGTCTCTTGGCCGCCATCGCGCTTGACCATGCGCAGGCGATAGGTGGTGCTTTGGCCGGGGCAAATCTGGCGAACCTCGTGGCCAGTGACGCCAATCTCGTTGGCACCATCCCACAAGTAAACGCCATCAACGTCGTCTACATCCCAGCGCAGGGCTGTGCATTGGCCGGGCTGAAGCGAAGTTGTATCCGCACGAAAGTTGGGGTTGGGCATGTCTGTTGGTCTCCTTTGTTACGAACGCGTATCTGAATAAACACGAAGAAGCGAAGACACGAAGAAATAACCCTTCGTGTCTTCGCTTCTTCGTGTTTTCAATCTGGAATTAGTCCAAGTCTTTGAAAATGTCGCCGAGCGCGTCTTGCCATACATCGTCCAACTTGTCGAAAGGCCGCTCTTCAAAATCGGCTGTTATTTTGGCGATGTATTCCCTGACCGGCACATTCGGCAACTGCTTACTTAGTTCTTCGATGTGATTCTCGATGGACAACACAAGCTCTTTGCTGCGCTGCGAAAGGTCGCTCAAATCCAGGCCCAGCTTAAACATGTGGTTGATGCGCAACAGCGCATCGTGCCAGGCCTTGTAGTCCTCGTCAATTGTCACGCTCTGCCCACGCGAGGCAATTTGCGAGAGGTCGTAGGCTGGGACAAAGGCATACATGGCAAAGTATTCGATGCCCAAATGCTCGGCGCGGTCATTCAGATACGAGCCAATGCTGACCCCGCCCTCGTAATTCGAGAAGCCGACGGCGTAATCGGCCAGCTCGGCCTTCATCCCCGGCAAGCTGTAGGTACAAGAGAAGCTGCGCTCTTTGTCGAACGGCACCATGGCATACACGCCACCCGTGGCCGCCACGCGTTTCACGTTAAGCTGCTGCACAATCTCAAAGAAGGCTTCGGCATAGCGCTCCACATTCATGTGCGGCTCGTCGCCCAAAAAGATGACAAGGCCCTTAGCGCCATTGCTCCAGTAATACACCTCGTTGCGTGGGCCGGTTAATTCTTTGCGGTAGCCCTCTTCAAACTTAACCTGTGGGCGAAACAACGCCTGCGAAAGCGGCGTTTGATACAGATAAAACCCATCCGGCTTAATCTGCCCAATCTTCTTGGCCCCCAGCGTGTTAATCAAATACTGGGCCAGGCCCGATGACGTTTCGCCACCATCGGCCCACTGCCGCCAACCGGCAATCATGTAAATCGTCTCGGCCTGGGGCTTCTCAAACAGTTCAACGGACTCAGTTGCGCTAGACATAAGCACCTACTTTACAGATAAAGGTTAGAAATAGATTGGTTGCATTCGTAAGGGGTGCATTTTGCAAAAGGGGCAAACTTTGTCTCGCAATCGATTTTCGTAGGGGCGCAG